>NZ_JACNDD010000199.1:0-10470 GCF_017351395.1 Pseudomonas sp. FW305-28 | reverse complement strand
GGCTATCGAAAATATTCGGGTGTGAACACCTTGTGGCGAGGGAGCTTGCTCCCGCTGGGTTGCGCAGCAACCCCCAGGCAGTTGAACGCGGTCAGCCTGATGCACCGCGGTGCTGGGTTTTGAGGGGCGCTTCGCACCCCAGCGGGAGCAAGCTCCCTCGCCACAGGGTTTCACACTCCAGCCTTCAGCCTCAGCTTCAGACTCCCGCTTTCAAGCCTCAGCCTTCAACCGGCGGAATATGCCCAAACAGCTCCTGGGCAAACGCCACGCGCTCTTCCGCGGTTTCGATAACGCCCCGTTCCTTGAGTTCTTCCAGGCGGGCTTCCACCGCGTGGGTGCGCAGGGTCAGGCCGCAGTCGTTGGCGATCTGGATGTTCAGGCCCGGTCGGGCATTCAGTTCCAGGATCAACGGCCCTTTCTCCTGGTCCAGCACCATGTCGACGCCGATGTAGCCCAGCCCGCACAGTTCATAGCAACCGGCGGCCAGTTTCATGAAACCGTCCCAGTAGGGCAGTTGCACGCCGTCCACCGCGTTGGTGGTGTCGGGGTGTTTGGTGATGATGTTGTTCAGCCAGGTGCCGCGCAGGGTCAGGCCCGTGGCGAGGTCGACGCCCACGCCGATAGCGCCTTGGTGCAGGTTGGCCTTGCCGCCGGACTGCCGGGTTGGCAGCCGCAGCATGGCCATCACCGGATAGCCCATCAACACGATGATGCGGATGTCCGGCACGCCCTCGTAGCTGATGCTCTTGAAGATCTGGTCCGGCGTCACGCGGTACTCGATCAGCGCCCGGTCACGGTGCCCGCCCAAGGAATACAGGCCCGTGAGGATACTGGAGACATGGTGCTCGATTTCCTCATGGCTGATGATCTTGCCGGACACCGTGCGGTAGCGGCCTTCGAAGCGGTCGGCGATGACGATGATGCCGTCGCCGCCAGCGCCCTGGGCCGGCTTGATCACGAAGTCGGTGCGCCCGCCGATGATCTCGTCGAGCTTGTCGATTTCTTTCTCGGTGGAGATCACCCCGTACAGCTCCGGCACATGGATGCCGGCGGCGATGGCCCGTTCCTTGGTGATGATCTTGTCATCGACGATGGGGTACAGGCTGCGCTTGTTGTACTTGAGCACATAGTCGGCGTTACGCCGATTGATGCCCATGATGCCCCGGGCTTCCAGGGCCTTCCAGGTCTTCCAGAAGCCGAACATCAGGAGTCTGCCTTGAGGAAGGCCTTGAACCGGACCAACTCGGTCAGGCGGTAGCCGCGATAACGCCCCATGGCCAGCATGAAGCCCACCAGGATCAGCAGGATCGCCGGGAACGTGAACACGAAGTACACCAGTTCCGGCACGCTCATGATCAGGTGCGCCAGGGACGCGGCGAACAAAGTGCCGATGGCGACTTTCATCGCATGGCCGGCGCCGCGTTCTTCCCAGGTGATGGACAGGCGTTCGATAGTCATGGTCAGGATCACCATCGGGAACAGCGCCACCGACAGGCCACGCTCCAGGCCCAGCTTATGGCTGAACAGGCTGATGGCGGCGATCAGCACCACCACGAACGTCAGCACCACCGAGAGCCTTGGCAGCATCTGCAACTTGAGGTGTTCCAGGTACGAACGCAGCGACAGGCCCAGCGTCGTGATTACCGTGAACAGGATGATGCCGAAGCCCAGTTGGGTTTCCCGGAAGGCCAGGGCGATCAGCACCGGGGTGAAGGTCCCGAGGGTTTGCAGGCCGATCAGGTTGCGCAGTATCAGGATCACCAGCACGCCGATCGGGATCATCACCATGATCATGAAGGTTTGCTGGGTTTGCAGCGGCAGGCCGTAGAGCGAGTATTCGAGGAAGTTGGCGTCGGTGTTCTCGTCCGTCAGCTTGGCCAGGCGAATGGCGTTCATTTCGCTGTTGTTCATGCTGAAGGTGACGGTGGCTTTCTTGCCGCCATCGACGGTGATCAGGTTTTCATCGCCGGTCCACCACAGCAGGCGGTCGGTGGGCAGGCCCTGTTCGCCGCTATCCGGGTTGAAGTACAGCCAGTCGGTGCCGTTGAAGCTGCGCAGCCACAGCTCGGGTGTCTGCGGCTGGTCGGCGACCAGGCGGATGGTGTGGACCTTTTCCACCGGCACGTGGGCGATGGACAGCACCAATTCGACGATGCGCGCCTTGTTGGCCGAGGAAGGATCACCGGCCAGCAACAGCTTGACGTTGTCGTCGTTGAGGTTGTTGACCCGCTTGATCGCTTCGCTGATGAACGTCTCGACGTCGGCCGAGTGCTGGCGGATCGGCGCGAGCAGGGCTTCGGCGGCCAGTTTCTCCGGGCCTTCGACGGCGATGCTGTCGCGGAAGGTCGGGCCCTTGACCTTGGTTTTCTCGGCGCTGTAGCGCTTGGTCAGTACCAGGCGGTAATAAAGGGTCTGGTTGCCCTTGGCGCGACGGGCTGACCAGGTCACTTTGCGGTTACCGTCGACCCGGTTCACCGCCACGCCGTAATTATTGGAAATGAAACTCTCGTTGAGGCTCACGTAGTCGCGGCTCAGGGGCGGCACGAACATCTGGATCTTCACCGGGTCCTTGGCGTTGGGCACGAATTCGACCTTGGCGTCGATGTTCCACAAATCGTCGGTGGCGTCTTCGGTGACCGGGATGCCGAGCACGAAAATCTGATAGGCCGTCACCGACAGGCCCAGCACCACCAGGATGGCGATCAGCATTTTCAGATGGAGGGTAAGGGAGCGCATTGGAATTACTCTGCGGTTTGAGCGGCATTGGCGCAGGCGGGTTTGCCGGCAGCGTATTTAAGACTGGGGTCGACCAGCGCGTCGAAGCGCTTGAGCGCCTCGGAACCGATCAGCAACGGGTATTGGAAGGCGCTGCGGTCGGTCAGGTTCACTTCGATGCTGCGCAGGGCCGAGCCCATGCAGATGTCCAGTTCGATGACCGGCCGGGCCGTGTATTTCTTGCCTTCTTCCGGGTCGTAGTCACCGGCGCGGCGCTTGATCTTGCTGACCCGGGCCAGCGGACGTTCGATGGGGTGCGAGTGGGCTGCGTCGATGGCCAGGTAAAAACGCACCCAGGATTCGCCATTGCGCTTGAAGCGCTTGATGTCCCGGGCGCTGAGGGAGGCGGTCTTGGCGCCGGTGTCGAGCTTGGCGGCGACCTCCAGGTCGATGCCCTGCAGGGCGGCGTATTCGTTGAGGCCGTACACGGTTTTTTCACCCGCCACGGCAAGCCCCGGCAGGCACATGAAATAGAAAGCGGCAGATAAGGGCTTGAGTGTCATAGATCCTGGTGCGCAGCGTTCCGTTTATCGGTTCAGGCCCTGGCATTACTGCACAAGCTCCCTAGGCAGCCTTTCTCTAATAAAAGGAGAGCGGCGAATAACCGCGGCATTCTAGCACGGTGGTTTTCTGACGCCACCGCTGGCCGGAGGCTACGAGTCTTCATGCAACAGGGTTATCTCCAGGGCGTTTATTAGACGATTGTCGACAATGTTGATTTTTGTTTTGACGTAAAGGCCGTTGTTGGTTAGTTTTTGTCGTATTGATTTCCAAGGTGTCGACAATATGCTCGATCAGCTCGAAAGTCCGGTGATGGTCCAGGACGACTCGGAGACCCTGTCCGAGAACGTCTTCCGGCGTATCCAGGCCGCCATCGTCAAGGGCGAGATCGCCCCCGGCAGCAAGATCTCCGAGCCTGAGCTGGCGCGCACCTACGGCATCAGCCGCGGGCCGCTGCGCGAGGCCATTCACCGCCTGGAAGGCCAGCGCCTGCTGGTGCGCATTCCCCACGTCGGTGCCCGGGTGGTGTCGCTGAGCCACGCCGAGCTGCTGGAACTCTACGAAATCCGTGAATCCCTCGAAGGCATGGCCTGCCGCCTGGCGGCCGAACGCATGACCCTGGAAGAAATCGACGAACTGCGCCGGGTGCTGGAAACCCACGAGCGCGATGCGGCGTTCCAGGCCGGTGTCGGTTATTACCAGCAGGAAGGCGATTTCGACTTTCATTACCGGATCATCCAGGGCAGCGGCAACCGCACCCTGACGCAGATGCTGTGCGGCGAGCTGTACCAACTGGTGCGCATGTACCGGATCCAGTTCTCCACCACGCCCAACCGTCCGCGCCAGGCCTTTGCCGAGCACCACCGGATTCTCGACGCCATCGCCGACCGTGACGGCGAACTGGCTGAATTATTGATGCGCCGGCACATCGGCGCCTCCAAACGCAATATCGCGCGTCATTTCCAGGACAGCGCCGCCACTGAACGAGGTGAGTCATGAGCAACAGCACTCCAGGCCAGCGTTTCCGCGATGCGGTCGCCAGCGAGCATCCGCTGCAAGTGGTGGGCACGATCAACGCCAACCACGCGCTGCTGGCCAAGCGCGCCGGTTTCAAGGCGATCTACCTGTCGGGCGGCGGCGTGGCGGCCGGTTCCCTCGGCGTGCCGGACCTGGGCATCACCGGCCTGGATGACGTGCTGACCGATGTACGGCGTATCACCGATGTGTGCGACCTGCCGCTGCTGGTGGACGTGGACACCGGCTTCGGTTCCTCGGCGTTCAACGTGGCGCGCACGGTCAAGTCGATGATCAAGTTCGGCGCCGCGGCGATTCATATCGAAGACCAGGTCGGCGCCAAGCGTTGCGGCCATCGTCCGAACAAGGAAATCGTCTCCCAGCAAGAGATGGTCGACCGTATCAAGGCCGCCGTCGATGCCCGTACCGATGACAGTTTCGTGATCATGGCCCGTACCGATGCCTTGGCGGTGGAAGGCTTGGAATCGGCCCTGGACCGCGCCGCCGCGTGCATCGAGGCCGGTGCCGACATGATTTTCCCCGAAGCCATCACCGAGCTTGAGATGTACAAGCTGTTCGCCAGCCGCGTGAAAGCGCCGATCCTGGCCAACATCACCGAATTCGGCGCGACCCCGCTGTACACCACCGAACAGCTGGCCGGGGCCGACGTGTCCCTGGTGCTGTACCCGCTGTCGGCCTTCCGGGCCATGAACAAGGCGGCCGAGAACGTTTACACCGCGATCCGCCGCGACGGCACGCAACAGAATGTCATCGACACCATGCAGACCCGCATGGAGCTTTACGATCGCATCGACTACCACACCTTCGAGCAGAAGCTCGATGCGTTGTTCGCGGCGAAAAAGTAAGGCGCGACTCCCCTACAAATTCAAGAAAATGGAGACAGCAAATGGCCGAAGCAAAAGTACTCAGTGGCGCCGGGCTCCGTGGCCAGGTAGCCGGGCAAACCGCATTGTCCACCGTGGGCCAATCGGGTGCCGGCCTGACCTATCGCGGCTACGACGTTCGCGAGCTGGCGGCAGATGCGCAATTTGAAGAGGTGGCCTACCTGCTGCTGTACGGCGAACTGCCGACCCAGGCACAGTTGGACGCCTACACCGGTAAGCTGCGCCAGTTGCGCGACCTGCCCCAAGCCTTGAAGGAAGTGCTGGAGCGCATTCCCGCCGACGCCCACCCGATGGACGTGATGCGCACCGGCTGCTCGTTCCTGGGCAACCTGGAACCCGAGCAGGATTTTTCCCTGCAACATGACAAGACCGATCGCCTGCTGGCCGCGTTCCCGGCGATCATGTGCTACTGGTATCGCTTCAGCCATCAAGGCCAGCGCATCGAATGCGTGACGGACGAAGTGTCCATCGGCGGCCACTTCCTGCACTTGCTGCACGGCAAGAAGCCGAGCGAGCTGCACGTCAAGGTGATGAATGTCTCGCTGATCCTCTACGCCGAGCACGAATTCAACGCCTCGACCTTCACCGCCCGGGTCTGCGCCTCCACGCTGTCGGACCTGTTCTCCTGCATCACCGCCGCCATCGGCTCGCTGCGTGGCCCGTTGCATGGCGGTGCCAACGAAGCGGCGATGGAAATGATCGAGCGCTTCAGCTCACCGCAGGAGGCCATCGAAGGCACCTTAGGCATGCTGGCGCGCAAGGACAAGATCATGGGCTTCGGCCACGCGATCTATAAGGACAACGACCCTCGCAACGAGGTGATCAAGGGCTGGTCGAAAAAACTCGCCGACGAAGTGGGCGATACCGTGCTGTTCCCGGTGTCCGAAGCCATCGACAAGACCATGTGGGAACAGAAGAAGCTGTTCCCCAACGCCGATTTCTATCATGCCTCGGCGTACCACTTCATGGGCATCCCGACCAAGCTGTTCACGCCGATCTTCGTCTGCTCGCGCCTGACCGGCTGGGCCGCCCACGTGTTCGAACAACGCGCCAACAACCGCATCATCCGACCGAGCGCCGAATACACCGGCGTCGAACAGCGCAAGTTCGTGCCAATCGAACAACGCTGAGCTGGAGGGTTTTAGCCGCCGGAACTGAAATGACCCCGAAACCCTGTGGGAGCGAGCTTGCTCGCGATTGCGCACTGACATTCAACATTGATGTCGACGGATGCGCCGCTATCGCGAGCAAGCTCGCTCCCACAGTGGCCGGGGGGACTTCAAGTACTGCGCCAGCCCCTTCTGAAACCACCGTGACCGAGTCCTGACGATGAACACAGAATTTCGCAAACCGCTGCCTGGCACTTCGCTGGATTATTTCGACGTTCGCGGCGCAGTGGATGCCATCCGCCCCGGCGCCTATGACGGCCTGCCGTACACCTCCCGCGTGCTGGCGGAAAACCTGGTGCGTCGCTGCGACCCGGCCACGCTGCGCGAGTCGCTGCTGCAACTGATCGAGCGCAAGCGCGACCTGGACTTCCCGTGGTTTCCGGCCCGCGTGGTGTGCCATGACATCCTCGGCCAGACTGCCCTGGTGGACCTGGCCGGCCTGCGCGACGCCATCGCCCTGCAGGGGGGCGACCCGGCGCAGGTCAATCCGGTGGTGCCGACCCAACTGATCGTCGACCACTCCCTGGCAGTGGAAAGCGGTGGTGCCGACCCGCAAGCCTTCGCCAAGAACCGCGCCATCGAAGACCGCCGCAACGAAGACCGCTTTCACTTCATCAACTGGACCAAGAAAGCCTTCAAGAATGTCGATGTGATTCCGCCGGGCAACGGGATCATGCACCAGATCAACCTGGAAAAAATGTCGCCGGTGATCCAGCAGCGTGACGGCGTGGCGTTCCCCGACACCTGCGTCGGCACCGACAGCCACACCCCCCACGTCGATGCCCTGGGCGTGATCGCCATCGGCGTCGGTGGCCTGGAGGCCGAAAGCGTCATGCTCGGTCGCGCCTCGTGGATGCGCCTGCCGGAAATCGTCGGCGTCGAGCTGACCGGCAAGCTGCAACCGGGCATCACCGCCACCGACATGGTGCTGGCGCTGACCGAGTTCCTGCGCAAGCAAAAAGTCGTCGGTGCCTGGCTGGAGTTTTTCGGTGAAGGCGCCAGTGCCCTGACCTTGGGCGACCGTGCGACCATTTCCAACATGGCCCCGGAATACGGCGCTACGGCGGCGATGTTCCATATTGATCAACAGACGATCGACTACCTGAAGCTCACCGGTCGCGAAGACACCCAGGTGCAGTTGGTGGAAACCTATGCCAAGCACGTGGGCCTGTGGGCCGATAGCCTCAAGGGCGCACAGTACGAGCGTGGCCTGACCTTCGACCTGTCCTCGGTAGTACGCAACATGGCTGGCCCGAGCAACCCCCACGCCCGCGTCGCGGTGTCGGAGCTGGCCGCCAAAGGCATTTCCGGCCAGTGGGACGATGTGCCCGGGCAAATGCCCGACGGCGCGGTGATCATCGCCGCCATCACCAGTTGCACCAACACCAGCAACCCGCGCAACGTGATCGCCGCAGGCCTCTTGGCGCGCAACGCCAACCGCCTGGGCCTGGCCCGCAAGCCGTGGGTCAAGTCGTCCCTGGCCCCGGGCTCGAAAACCGTGGCGCTGTACCTGGACGAGGCCGGCCTGACGTCCGAACTCGAGAAGCTGGGCTTCGGCGTGGTGGCATTCGCCTGCACCACCTGCAACGGAATGTCGGGCGCGCTGGACCCGGTGATCCAGCAGGAAATCATCGACCGCGACCTGTACGCCACCGCCGTGTTGTCGGGCAACCGCAACTTCGACGGGCGTATCCATCCGTACGCCAAGCAGGCGTTCCTGGCATCGCCACCCCTGGTGGTCGCGTATGCCATCGCCGGGACCATCCGCTTCGACATCGAAAAAGATGTGCTGGGCGTGGTGGACGGTCGCGAGATCCGCCTCAAGGACATCTGGCCGAGCGACGAAGAAATCGACGCGGTGGTCAAGGCTTCGGTGAAGCCGGAGCAGTTCCGCCAGGTGTACATTCCGATGTTCGCCATCCAGGAAGACACCGGGCCGAAAGTGACGCCGCTGTACGACTGGCGCCCACAAAGCACCTACATCCGTCGTCCGCCGTACTGGGAAGGGGCGCTGGCCGGTGCGCGGCCACTCAAGGGCATGCGCCCGCTGGCGGTGCTGCCGGACAACATCACCACCGACCATTTGTCGCCGTCCAACGCCATCATGCTGGACAGCGCCGCTGGCGAGTACCTGGCGAAAATGGGCCTGCCGGAAGAGGACTTCAACTCCTACGCGACCCACCGCGGCGACCACCTGACCGCGCAGCGCGCCACCTTCGCCAACCCGAAACTGTTCAACGAAATGGTCCAGGAAAACGGCAAGGTCAAGCAGGGCTCCCTGGCCCGAGTCGAGCCGGAAGGCAAGGTCATGCGCATGTGGGAGGCCATCGAGACCTACATGGAACGCAAGCAGCCGCTGATCATCATTGCCGGTGCCGACTACGGCCAGGGCTCGTCCCGGGACTGGGCGGCCAAGGGTGTGCGCCTGGCCGGTGTCGAGGCGATCGCCGCCGAGGGTTTCGAACGCATCCACCGCACCAACCTGGTGGGCATGGGCGTGTTGCCGCTGGAGTTCAAGCCCGGCACCGATCGCAAGACCCTGGGCATCGACGGCAGCGAAGTCTATGACGTGATCGGCGAGCGCACGCCGCGGGCGACGCTGACCCTGGTCATCACTCGCAAGAACGGCGAGCGCGTCGAAGTGCCGGTGACCTGCCGTCTCGATACCGCCGAAGAAGTGTCGATCTATGAAGCCGGGGGCGTGTTGCAACGCTTTGCCCAGGACTTCCTGGAATCGGCGGTGGCCGTTTAAATCGCTTGGGTGGTCCGTTCTCCGGCCACCCTTTTTTCAGGAGTTAGAGCACATGGCTCACTCGCCTCAAATCAAGATCCCCGCGACCTACATGCGTGGCGGCACCAGCAAAGGCGTGTTCTTCAGCCTGCAAGACCTGCCCGAAGCGGCTCGCGTTCCTGGCCCGGTCCGGGATGCCCTGCTGTTGCGGGTGATCGGCAGCCCCGACCCGTACGAGAAGCAGATCGATGGCATGGGCGGCGCAACGTCCAGCACCAGCAAGACCGTGATCCTGTCCAGGAGCACCCGGGCCGACCACGATGTCGATTACCTGTTCGGCCAGGTGTCCATCGATAAGCCGTTCGTGGACTGGAGCGGCAACTGCGGCAACCTGTCGGCGGCGGTGGGGTCGTTTGCCATCAGCAGTGGTTTGGTGGCGTCCGACCGGATTCCGCAAAACGGCGTGGCCGTGGTACGGATCTGGCAGGCCAACATCGGCAAGACCATCATCGCCCATGTGCCAATCACCGAGGGCGTGGTGCAGGAAACCGGGGACTTCGAACTCGACGGCGTGACCTTTCCAGCGGCCGAAGTGCAATTGGAGTTCATGGACCCGGCGGCCGAGGAGGAGGGCGGTGGTGGCTCGATGTTTCCCACCGGCAACCTGGTGGACGACTTGGAAGTGCCCGGTGTTGGTACCTTCAAGGCGACGCTGATCAACGCGGGGATCCCGACGATTTTCATCAATGCCCGCGATGTCGGCTACACCGGCACTGAGTTGCAGGGGGCGATCAACAGCGATCCCAAGGCGTTGGCGATGTTCGAAACCATTCGCGCCCACGGTGCCTTGCGCATGGGCTTGATCAAGCACCTGGACGAAGCGGCCCAGCGCCAGCACACACCGAAAGTGGCGTTTGTCGCGCCGCCGGCGGATTACCTGTCCTCCAGCGGAAAAGCCGTGGCGGCGGGGGATGTCGACTTGCTGGTGCGGGCGTTGTCCATGGGCAAGCTGCACCACGCCATGATGGGCACCGCAGCGGTGGCCATCGGCACGGCCGCAGCGATTTCCGGCACCCTGGTGAACCTGGCCGCCGGCGGCATCGAGCGTAACGCCGTGCGTTTCGGCCACCCGTCCGGCACCCTGCGCGTCGGCGCCGAGGCCAGCGTGGTCAACGGCGAATGGACCGTTAAAAAAGCCATCATGAGCCGCAGCGCGCGGGTGTTGATGGAAGGGTTCGTGCGGGTGCCGGGGGATGTCCTGAACTGAGTCGAAAAAGCTGTGGGAGCGAGCTTGCTCGCGATAGCGGTGTATCAGCCTACATGGATGTTGGATGTGCTGGCCTCATCGCGAGCAAGCTCGCTCCCACAGGGGATT
>NZ_JACNDD010000198.1:0-10479 GCF_017351395.1 Pseudomonas sp. FW305-28 | reverse complement strand
CTCGCTCCCACATTGAGGGTTTCCACATCTTCAGAAGACGGTGTTATAGGCAAACAACGCCGGTGCGCCGCCGGTGTGCAGGAAGATGATCGGGCCTTCGTCGAAGCGGTCGCGGCCAATGCCATCGAGCAGGCCGGCCACGGCCTTGCCGGTGTAGACCGGATCGAGCAACAGGCCTTCCAGGCTGGCCAGCAGCTTGACCGCCGCCAGTGTCCCGGCGTTCGGTTCGCCGTAGCGGGGGGCAAAATATTCATCCCACAGGATCACTTTGAACGCTTCCGGAAGGGCGACTTCGAGTAACGCTGCCGTGCGCTCGGCCAGGCCCTGGACCTTCGGAAACTGGTCCTCCTCGCTGCGCGAAACTGTGACGCCAATGACCGGAAGCGCCGGCAGGCTTTCACTCAACGCCAGCGCCAGGCCGCTGTGGGTCCCGGCACTGCCCGAGGCCAGTACCACGGCAGCGAACTCGATTCCGGTGTCCTTGATCTGCTCGGCCAGTTCCAGGCCGGCGCGCACATACCCCAGTGCGCCCAAGGCGTTCGAACCGCCAATCGGCACCAGGTAGGGCTTTTTCCCATTACTGCGCAGGCGCCCGGCGAGGGCCTGCAATTGCTCGTCGGCGTTGTCCAGGTTTTCCACTAGCTCGACCTTGGCGTCGAACAGCTCCAGCAGCAGCCGGTTGCCGTTGCCCAGGTAATTGCTGTCTTCGGTGCCGATGGGGTTTTCCAGCAAGGCCACGCAACCCAGGCCCAGCTTCGCGGCCAGGGCGGCGGTCTGGCGTACGTGGTTGGACTGGATCGCCCCGGCGGTGATGAGGGTATCGGCGCCTAGGGCGATGGCATCGGCGGCCAGGTATTCGAGCTTGCGCAGTTTGTTGCCGCCCAAGGCCAGGGGCGTCAGGTCGTCGCGCTTGATGTAGACGTCCCGGCCGAGCCAGTTGGAGAGGCGGTCGAGTTTTTCCAACGGTGTCGGATGGTTGAGCAGGTCGAGACGGTTAAAGCGAGACAACTGTTCTTTGATCATGGGTCCGTACTGGTTGTAGGCGATGTCTGGACTATAGGCACGCGGATATTCGTGGGCAACCGGCAATCATTTGTTTGGAAGTAAACCAGCGACGGGCAGGGAGTGACACATGATTTATGAACACCTCAAATCCTGTGGGAGCGAGCTTGCTCGCGATAGCGGTGGTTCAGTTGGCCTCTGTATTGACTGACATACCGCCATCGCGAGCAAGCTCGCTCCCACAGGGGGCTGTGTATATGGCTTAGGCACTGAACGAATGCTCACCAGGCAACGTCATACCCTCCCGTAGGCTAGCGTAGGAAACATGCCGTTGAGCCCTGCGATTAGTCCTTAGCTGCCTATTCATGTTTAACTTGAACGTTCATTCAAGTTAAACCGTCGGTTTGCTGCCCGCTCACAATAAGGAGGCTTGCTTTTGCCGAGTCCGTTTTCGACCCTCGCCGTTTCGCTGCCCGGGGTGCCTCGCCCATGAGTGCTTCGTCCCTGCCACCCAGCGGCCTGGTCCGCATGAACCCGCCGGTGTTTTACTTCGCCGCGACCTTCATCCTGCTGTTCGGTCTGGTGGTGATTGCCATGCCCGCCCAGGCCGGCGCCTGGTTGCTGGCCGCGCAGAACTGGGCGGCCAATACGGTCGGCTGGTACTACATGCTCGCGATGACGCTGTATCTGGTCTTCGTGGTGGTCACCGCCTTGTCCGGCTACGGCAAGATCAAGCTCGGTGCCGACCACGACGAGCCCGAATTCAGCTATCTGTCCTGGGCCGGCATGCTGTTTGCCGCCGGCATCAGCATCACGCTGTTTTTCTTCTGCGTTTCCGAGCCGCTGACCCACATGGTGCAGCCGCCCCAGGGCCAGGCCGGTACCGCCGAGGCGGCGCGCCAGGCCATGCAGATCCTGTTCTTGCACTGGGGCCTGCACGGCTGGGGCGTCTTTGCGTTCGTCGGTATGGCCTTGGCATATTTCGCCTACCGGCACAATTTGCCGCTGGCCCTGCGTTCGGCGCTGTACCCGCTGATCGGCAAGCGCATCAATGGCCCCATCGGCTACGCCGTGGACGGCTTCGGCATTATCGCGACGGTGTTCGGCCTCGGCGCGGACATGGGTTTTGGTGTGCTGCACCTCAATTCCGGGCTCGACTACCTGTTCGGCATCGCCCACACCCAGTGGATCCAGGTCGGCCTGATCGTGCTGATGATGGGCGCGGCGATCATCGTCGCGGTGGCCGGTGTCGACAAGGGTGTGCGGGTCATGTCCGACATCAACATGCTGTTGGCCTGTGCGTTGTTGCTGTTCGTGCTGTTCGCCGGGCCCACCCAGCATTTGCTCAATACGTTGATCCAGAACATCGGCGATTACCTCGGCGCCTTGCCGATGAAAAGTTTCGACCTGTACGCCTACAACAAGCCCAGCGACTGGCTGGGTGGCTGGACGGTGTTCTACTGGGCCTGGTGGATCGCGTGGTCGCCGTTCGTGGGCCTGTTCATCGCACGGATTTCCCGTGGCCGCACCATCCGCGAATTCGTGTTTGGCGTGCTGCTGATCCCCCTGGGTTTCACCCTGGCGTGGATGTCGATCTTCGGCAACAGCGCCATCGACCAAGTGCTGAACCACGGCATGAGTGCCCTGGGCATGTCCGCCCTGGAAAACCCGTCGATGAGTCTTTACCTGCTGCTGGAAACCTACCCCTGGAGCAAGACCGTCATCGCGGTCACCGTGTTCATCAGCTTCGTGTTCTTCGTCACGTCCGCTGACTCGGGCACCGTGGTGCTTTCGACGCTGTCCGCCAAGGGAGGCAATCCCGATGAGGATGGGCCGAAATGGCTGCGGGTGTTCTGGGGTGCGATGACGGCCCTGGTGACCAGTGCGTTGTTGTTCTCCGGCAGCATCGATGCCTTGAAGTCGGCGGTGGTGCTGACGTCCTTGCCGTTCTCACTGATTCTGCTGTTGATGATGTGGGGCCTGCACAAGGCGTTTTACCTGGAGTCCCAGAAGCAGATCGCGCAATTGCATTCCCTGGCGCCGGTGTCGGGATCGCGCCGGGGCACGGGCGGCTGGCGTCAGCGCTTGAGCCAGGCGGTGCATTTCCCCTCCCGTGACGAGGTGTACCGTTTCCTCGACACCACGGTACGCCCGGCCATTGAAGAGGTGACCGCGGTGTTCGTCGAGAAGGGGCTGACGGTGGTGACCCAGCCCGACCCGGCCAACGACAGCGTCAGCCTGGAGATCGGTCACGGCGAGCAGCATCCGTTCATCTACCAGGTGCAGATGCGTGGCTACTTCACGCCGTCCTTCGCCCGCGGCGGCATGGGCTCGAAGGAGCTCAACAACCGGCGCTACTACCGTGCCGAGGTGCACTTGAGCGAAGGCAGCCAGGATTACGACCTGGTGGGCTACACCAAGGAGCAAATCATCAACGACATCCTCGACCAGTACGAGCGGCACCTGCAGTTCCTGCATTTGGTGCGCTGAGCGAGGCCGTAGGTTTTCCATCTTTACCGGCCTCATCGCGAGCAAGCTCGCTCCCACAGGGGCAAGTGATTCCTTCTTGGAGGGCCGCTGACTCCCTTGTGGGAGCGAGCTTGCTCACGATAGCGGTTTGCCGGACGCCGCCGGGCGAAGCTTCAGACAAGCCCGCCATTGGCCCGCAGGACCTGCCCATTCACCCAGCCAGCGGCCGGGCTCACCAGGAACGCGATGATGCTGGCAATGTCCTGCGGCTGGCCGAGGCGTTCCAGGGGCGGCATCTTGGCGTAGTGCTGCACCTGTTCTTCGCTCTTGCCGTGCATGAACAGTTCGGTGGCGACCGGGCCGGGAGCCACGGCATTGACCGTGATCTGCCGACCGCGCAGTTCCTTGGCGAATACCTGGGTCAGGGATTCCACCGCCGCCTTGCTGGCGATGTACACCGAGTAGCCGGGCAGGTTCAGGCCTACGGTGCTGCTGGAAAAGTTCACGATCCGGCCACCGTCGTTCAGGCGGGTCGCGGCTTCGCGCAAGGTGTTGAAGGTGCCACGGGTGTTGATGGCGAACGTCTGCTCGAACAGCTCGTCGCTGTGTTGTGCCAGGGGCATGACCTGGAGGATGCCGGCGTTGTTGATCAACACATCGACCTTGCCCAGTTTCGCTTCGGTTTCATCGAACATCCGCCGCACATCGGCGGAAGAGGACACGTCTGCCTTGACCGCTATGGCTTGGTGGCCGGCCTGGCGCAGTTGAACCACCAGTTTCGAAGCTTCGGTGGCGCTGTTGGCGTAATTGATGACGACGGCAAAACCTTCGCTGGCCAATTGCTTGGCAATCTCTGCTCCGATGCCGCGGGAGGCGCCGGTCACGATGGCAACTTTCGAGTTTTGAACAGTCATGTGAGATTCCTTTGAGGTTGAAGTGTCTTGATTCGTTGAAACCAGATTCACATGTTTACTCTTGGCGATAAATGCCCGAGAGTTGCCTTGACTGTTCAATATTTTCCAACAATCAAGGCACGGGGTTCAGATGGACCAGGTCAAGGCGATGAGGGTATTTGTCCGCATATACGAGCGCAGCAGCTTCACCCTGGCCGCTGAAGACTTGAATATGCCCCGGGCCACGCTGACCCATACGCTCAATCAATTCGAAGCCTGGCTGGGCATTCGTTTACTGGAGCGCAGCACCCGCAAGGTGCGCCCGACCCTCGACGGCGAAGCCTACTACCCACGCTGCGTGCAATTGCTGGCGGAGCTTGAAGAGGCCGAACTGGCGTTTCGCGGCGTGGCGCCCAAAGGCAAACTCAGAGTAGACCTGCACGGCACCCAGGCGCGGTACTTCGTGATTCCGGCGTTGCCGCAATTCATGGCCCGCTACCCCGAAATAGAACTGTTCATCAGCGAGGCGGATCGTTTCGTCGACCTGATTGCCGAGGGCGTCGATTGCGTGCTGCGCTCCGGTACGCTGGCGGATTCGTCATTGATCGGCCGCCGTGTCGCCAATCTTCGGCAGATCACCTGTGCCAGTCCCGGTTACCTGCGCCAGTATGGCGAGCCGAAGAGCCTCGATGACTTGAAGCATCACAGGGCGGTGAATTACGTCTCGCGGACCACCGCCAAACTCTATCCGTTCGAGTTCATGGTCGATGGCGAACTCAAGGAGGTGCCGATCGGGGGCTCGTTGTCGGTGTCCGGCGCCGAGATCTACGCCGCCTCGGCCATCGCCGGCATGGGCCTGATCCAATGCCCGCATTACCGAATGGAAGAACCGATCCGGCAGGGAATGATCCAGGAAGTCCTCACCGCCTACCCGCCGCCTTCCATGCCGGTGTCGGTGCTCTATCCCCACAACCGACACATGTCGCCACGGGTTCGCGTATTCGTGGATTGGGTGGCGGAGGTGTTTGCGCAGGCGCGTTAGTGGGGCCCGTGGTTATCGCTGGCCTTGTGGGAGCGAGCTTGCTCGCGATGAGGCCTTTGCCAATCGATATTTTCGTTGGCTGATCCACCGCTATCGCGAGCAAGCTCGCTCCCACCCTATTGCGAACTTTCAGCCTGACCGAGGCGTCTGTGAAATGTTAGCGTCTGTCACCCGCCGTCCGAACAGAGAGCCTTTTCGATGACCTACACCGCTGCGCAAAACCGCTACGATTCCATTCCTTACCGCCGCGTCGGTCGCAGCGGGTTGGTGCTGCCGGCGTTGTCGCTGGGGTTGTGGCATAACTTTGGCGACAGTACGCCCATCGACACCCAGCGTGCCTTGCTGCGCACGGCGTTCGACTTGGGCATCAACCACTTCGACCTGGCCAACAACTACGGCCCGCCCTACGGCAGCGCGGAGATCAATTTTGGCCGGTTGCTGCGCGAAGACTTCAAGCAGTACCGCGATGAGTTGATCATCTCCAGCAAGGCCGGTTGGGACATGTGGCCGGGACCTTACGGCCAGGGCGGCGGTTCGCGCAAATATGTGCTGGCCAGCCTCGACCAGAGCCTGCAACGCCTGGGGCTGGACTATGTGGATATCTTCTATTCCCACCGCTTCGACCCCGATACGCCACTGGAAGAAACCGCCAGTGCACTGGCCACTGCGGTGCAGCAGGGCAAGGCGTTGTACATCGGCATTTCCTCGTATTCCGGGGTGAAGACCCGGGAAATGGCGGCGCTGCTCAAGGAATGGAAAGTCCCGCTGCTGATCCACCAGCCGGCCTACAACCTGCTCAACCGCTGGGTGGAAAAAGACCTGCTGGACGCCACCGACGAATTGGGTACCGGTGTGATTGCCTTCACCCCACTGGCCCAAGGGCTGCTGACCGACAAGTACCTCAAGGGCGTTCCGGCCGATGCGCGGGTGAATCGTCCGGGGGGTGGCTCGTTGCAGGCTTCGCACTTGTCGCAGGAGAACCTCGCCCACGTGCGCGCCCTCAATGAGATCGCCCAGCGTCGTGGCCAGAGCCTGGCGCAAATGGCCCTGGCCTGGACCTTGCGCGATCCCCGGGTCACCTCCGCCCTGATCGGCGCCAGCCGGCCGGAGCAGATCATCGAGAACGTCGGAGCCTTGCAGAACCTGAACTTCAGCGCCGAAGAGCTGGCCGAGATCGACCGGTTTGCCCAGGAAGGCGGGATCAATCTTTGGGAAAAGCCTTCGTCAGCTGAGTAACACAACCCCCTGTGGCGAGGGAGCTTGCTCCCGCTGGGCTGTAGGAGCTGTCGAGCGAAGCGAGGCTGCGATCTTTCCGCCGATGCTTGAGTCTCAAGCGAAAGATCAAAAGATCGCAGCCTTCGGCAGCTCCTACAGCGCAGTCGAGCGGGAGCAAGCTCCCTCGCCACAAGTGAGTGGTGGGTTCAGCGAAAAAACGGCACATCCCCCAACACCGTCGCCCGGTGCATCACCCGCCGGGCCGGGCGGTAGTCGTCCACGGCGAAATGCTGGGTCACACGGTTATCCCAAAACGCCACGTCGTTGACCTGCCAGCGCCAGCGCAGGGTGAACTCCGGGCGGGTGGCGTGGGCGAACAGCAGTTTCAGGATCGCCTCGCTTTCGCTTTCCGACAGCTCGTTGATCCGTGTCGTGAAGCCTTCATTGACGAACAGTGAACGACGCCCGCTCACCGGATGGGTGCGGATCACCGGATGGGACAGCGGCGGGTTTTTCCGCCGTGCCTCTTCCCAGCGCGCCAGGTCTTCGGCGGTGTTGCCAAAGCGCTCCAAGGGAAAGGACCGGGTGAAATCGTGGGTCGCCGTCAGGCCTTCCAGCAAGCGTTTCAACGGTGTCGACAAGGCTTCATAGGCGGCGATACCACTGGCCCACAATGTATCGCCACCCACCGCCGGCAACAGCTTGGCGCTGAGCACCGCGCCGAGGGCTGGTGTCGGCAGAAAGGTCACGTCGGTGTGCCACACGGCGTTGTCGCGGACATCGGTGACGGCGGTGTCGAGCACCAATACTTCAGGCTGCTCCGGCACGTTGGGGTAGATCGGATGAATGTGCAGGTCGCCAAAATACCCGGCGAAACGCGCCTGCTGTGGCGGTTCGATCGGCTGGTCGCGGAAAAACAGCACCTGGTGTTCGAGCAGCGCCTGCTCGAGGGTGTCGCGGTCGGCCAGGCTCAGCGGCTGGCGGATATCGATTCCTTCGATCTGCGCGCCGAGGGCGGTGCTCAGAGGCGTAATGGTCGGGCGGTTCATCGCAGTGTTCTCGGTCTGGGCGCCGAATGGTCGGCGTGGTCATTGGGTATCAATGGGTCTGGCCGTGCCACGGCACCAGTTTGCGTTGCAGGGCGCGCAGGCCCATTTCCATGGCGAAGGCAATCAGCGCGATCACCAGGATTCCCAGCACCACCACATCGGTGACCAGGAACTGCGCCGCTGACTGCACCATGAATCCCAGGCCGCTGGTGGCGGCGATCAGTTCGGCGGCCACCAGTGTCGACCAGCCCACGCCCAGGCCAATGCGGATGCCGGTGAGAATGTCCGGCAGGGCACTGGGCACGATTACATGGCGAATCAACTGTGCCCGCGTGGCGCCCAACGATTGCGCCGCGCGCAGCTTGGCCCGGTCGACGGTGCGCACGCCGGTGGCGGTGGCAATGGCAATCGGGGCGAAGATCGCCAGGTAGATCAGCAGCACCTTCGACAACTCGCCGATGCCGCACCAGATCACGATCAATGGCAGGTACGCCAACGGTGGGATCGGCCGGTAGAACTCGATCAACGGATCGAGCACACCGCGTGCGATGCGGTTGGCACCAATGGCGATGCCCACCGGCACCGCCGTCAGCACCGCGAACAACAGGCCCAGGCCGATGCGTTCAAGGCTGGCGGCCAAGTGTTGCCAGAGGGTGGAGTCCATGTAGCCGTGGGTCGCCAGCAGCCAGCCTTTTTGCAGCACGGCCGAAGGCGGGGGCAGGAACAGCGGTTCGATCAGGCCGCTGGCGGTGACAGCCCACCAGGCTGCCAGCAACGCGATCAGGGTCAAGCCGCTGATCCAACGCGTACTCACGTGGGGCCTCAAACCGCTGGCCGCGGGCCGGGTTGTCGCGTCACGGACCCCGGCGGGAATTTCGTAGCTGCTCATGCGCGCTCCTGGGGTCGAGTGGCGCTGCGTTGGGAAAACACTTTGGCGAGCACATGCTCGCGGGTTTCGATGAAGCGCGGGTCGGACTTGATCGACCGTGCCGATTCCCCGGCCCCGTAGCGCTGGCCGAAATCCAGGCTCAGGCGTTCGACGATCTGCCCCGGGTTCGGTGCCAGCAGAATCAAGTCCGTGGCGAGGAAGACGGCTTCTTCAATGTCATGGGTGATCAGGAACACCGGCTTGGCGGTGCGCTGCCAGACCTGCAGCAACAGTTCCTGCATCTGCTCGCGGGTGAAGGCGTCCAGCGCACCGAACGGTTCGTCCATCAACAGCACACGCGGGTCGGCCGCCAACGCCCGGGCCAGGCCGACGCGTTGTTTCTGGCCGCCGGAGAGCTGCCAGACGCGGCGTTGCTCGAAACCGGCCAGGTCCACCAGGGCAAGCATTTCCCGGGCGCGAGCCTCGCGTTTTTCCTTGGGGACGCCGGCCAGTTCCAGGCCGAACCCAACGTTTGCCAGCACGTCTTGCCACGGCAGCAGCGCATCGTCCTGGAACACCACGCCGCGTTCGGCGCTCGGGCCCTTGACCGGCGTGCCGTCGAGGGTGATCTGCCCGGCGCTGGGCTCGACGAACCCGGCAATCAGGTTCAACAGCGATGTCTTGCCACTGCCGGATGGACCGAGGGCAACCAGCAACTGCTTCGGCCCCAGGGTCAGGGAAATATCCGCCAGCACCGGTTCCGCTGCGCCGGGGTACTGTGCGCTGATGCGCTCCAGTTGTAGCAAGGCCATCGCATGTCTCCTTTTTTTGATCAGCGAGTGATGTATTTGGCGCTGACGTAAGGCGCGTAGTCCGGCAGCACGGCTTCGACTTTGCCTTGCTCCTTGAGGAACGCCGCGGTATCGGTGATGGCTTGGGTGGTCGGTGCGCCGAGGCTCACGACCTGATCGGCCGCCAGGGGAAAGACGTTGCCTTGCAGCAACAACGGGATATCGCTGGCCTTGGCACCGGAGAGCTTCACCAGTTTGTCGACGTTGGACGCATCGGCCAGCCAGGCTTGTGGGTCCTTGCGGTACTGGGCGTAGGCGTCCAGGGTCACTTTGGCGAAGGCGGTGACGATTTCAGGGTGCTTCTGGGCGAAGTCCTTGCGCACGATCCAGGCGTCGAACGTCGGTGCGCCGAACTTGGCCAGCTCCGCGGAGGTGATCAGCACCTTGCCGTTTTCCTTGGCCACACCCAGGGCTGGGTCCCAGACGTAGGTGGCGTCGATGTCGCCACGCTTCCAGGCGGCGATGATGGCCGGTGGCGCCAGGTTGAGCACGGTGACTTTCGACGGGTCGATGTTCCAGTGCTTCAACGCGGCGAGCAGGCTGTAGTGACCGGTGGACACGAACGGCACGGCGATCTTCTTGCCGATCAGGTCTTGCGGGGAATTAATGCCGGAGCCGTCACGAACCACCAAGGCCTCGGCGGCGCCGATCTGGGTGGCGATGAGGAAGGTTTCCACCGGGACCTTGCGGGTGATGGCCGCGGTCAACGGGCTGGACCCGAGGTAGCCGATCTGCACATCGCCCGAAGCGATGGCGGTGATGACGTCGGCACCGTTGTCGAACTTGCGCCAGTCGATCTTGGCTTGGGTGGCTTTTTCGTAGGCGCCATCGGCCTGGGCGACTTTGGCCGGGTCGACGGTGGTCTGGTAAGCGACGGTCAGGTCGGCTGCCTGGGCAAAAAGACTCGTGGCTGCCAGGGAGGCGGCCGCGAGAAGGCGAAGGGGGAAACGCAAAGACATGGAAAATCTCCTCAACAGGCCGCCGGACGTTCGGCGTTCGAGGAGACTAAATGATCTAAGAATTCAAAAATAAATAACTTTTTCGAATTAGCTTATTTGCGAAAAAAACATCCGGAAATGACTGAGGCCTC
>NZ_JACNDD010000197.1:0-10589 GCF_017351395.1 Pseudomonas sp. FW305-28 | reverse complement strand
CGCGAGCAAGCTCGCTCCCACAAGGGTGGGTGGTGTCTCAGGTGTCAGCGGATGTTTTTGCGGCGCTCGGCGGCGAGTTTCTCGGCGAGCTGGTCCAGGTCGGGAATCGGGGGTTGCGGCAGTTTTTTGAGGGTCGCCTGCATCAGGCGCATCTGACGGATGAAGCGTCGGCAATTGGGGCAGAACATCAGGTGATGACGCACCATCAGGCGCTCACGAAAGCTCAATTGTCCATCGAGATAATCGCTGGAGCGCGCCACTTGTTCCTTGCAGGTCAGCATTCGCCGGTTTCCTCGAAATGTTCAACAGTCGCGAAGACCTTCAGTCGGGCACGATGCAACAGCACACGGACATTGGAGAGCGAGATACCCAACAGATTACAGATTTCGTCCAACTCCAGGTCTTGCTGTTCCCGCAGGGTCAGTACGCTGCCTTGCAGCTCCGACAGGCTGAGCAACGTGTGCTCCAGGCAATCACGCAATTCACTCATCGTGAGCAACGCTTCGGGCGTGTCCTGGTGCCAGGCGAACGGCGCCAGCAGCCAATGGCCGTCCGCGGCGAAACGGTCATCGCCGAGGGTGCCGTGGGGGGCCGGGAGGTCATCGAGCAGCACTTCCCGCCGGTTCTGCTTGTAGCGCCCCTTGGCGGCGTTGGCCGTGATGGTCAACAGCCAGGTCTTGAGGCTGGAACGCCCCTGGAAACCACTGAGATTGCGCACCACGGACAACCAGGCGTCCTGCACCACTTCGTCGACATGGCGACTGCCGACAATGGCATAGGCCACGGCACGCATCGGGCTCTGGTAAGCGCTGACCAGCTCTCTGTAGGCCTGCTGCTCACCCGCCAGGAGGCGTTGGAGCAGAAGGGTGTCGTCGGTGACCGTCATTCAACACCCCATTGCCTGGAAGGACTGATGATTTTTCTGTGGCGAGGGAGCTTGCTCCCGCTCGGTTGCGCAGCAACCGCAAAATCTTGGGGCCGCTGCGCAGCCCAGCGGGAGCAAGCTCCCTCGCCACGGGTTTTGCAGTGCATAAAAAAATCGAGAGTCCGCTGTAACGCTTTCCCACCGCCCTTCTCTAGTTCAGCAGACCGGCGCTAACGCCGGTTCATTTCCCTGAAGACTGGAGAATCACCATGACTGCTTCGACCCGTACCCTGTCCGCCGCTGCCTTGGTCCTCGCCCTGGGTTCTGCCCTGAGCATGACAGCCGTCCCGACCGTTCACGCAGCCGACGACACCATGGAAAAATGCTTCGGCGTCGCCCTCAAAGGCAAGAACGACTGCGCTGCCGGCGCCGGCACCACCTGCGCCGGTACCGCAAAAATGGACTATCAGGCCAACGCCTGGAAATCGGTCCCGAAAGGCACTTGCACCACCATGGAAAGCAAAACCTCCCCCACCGGTTTCGGCCAGCTCGAAGCGTTCAAAGCCAAGTCCTGATCGCATCTGCCTGAGGCCTGCCACCATGTTGGATACCCTTTCTCTCGCCACCGATAGCCGGCTGCCGCCAAGGGCAGGGCTGGGGCTCAAGAGTGCGCATTTTCGTGAGGTACTCCAGACCCGACCGGACCTGGGTTTCTTCGAGGTGCACGCGGAAAACTACATGGTGGCCGGCGGGCCGCTTCATCACTTCCTGGGGCTGATACGCGAACAATATCCGCTGTCGTTGCACGGCGTCGGCCTGTCGATCGGTGGGGAGGGGCCGCTGGATGTCACGCATGTGCAGCGCCTGGCCGCCTTGATCGAACGCTATCAGCCCCAATCCTTTTCCGAACACCTGGCCTGGTCCAGCCACGGCCCGGTGTTCCTCAATGACTTGCTCCCCCTGGCTTATGACGAAGCAACCCTCGACCGGGTCTGCGAACACGTCGACCAGGTGCAGTCCAGCCTCAAGCGCACGCTGTTACTGGAAAACCCGGCCACCTACCTGGCCTTTGAAACCTCGACCTTCGACGAGCCACAGTTCATGAGCGAAGTGATCCGTCGCACCGGCTGCGGCCTGCTGCTGGATGTGAACAACGTCTACGTTTCGTGCATCAACCATTGCCGCGATCCATTGGCCTACCTCGACGCCCTGCCTCTGCATGCGACCGGCGAAATTCACCTGGCCGGCTTCGCCGAAGACTCCGACAGCCTCGGCGAGCGCCTGTTGATAGACGATCACGGAGCACCCGTCGACCACGCGGTCTGGCAACTGTATCTCCAGGCACTGGAGCGGACCGGGCCAGTCGCCACCTTGATCGAGCGCGACAACCACATCCCCGCATGGGAAGTGCTGCTGGCCGAAGCACGCCAGGCCGATCAACTGTTGAGCGCCGCCGGAGCCCGGCCATGAGCAACCAGCACGCATTTGCCGCCGCCCTGCTCGACCCGCGCAAAGCGTGTCCGCCGGGCCTGGTCAGCGCCAATGGGGCGGCCCCGGAAAGCCGTTTCGCGGTGTACCGCAACAACGTGCTCTGCTCATTGATCAACGCCCTCGCCGACAACTACCCGGTGGTGGTGCAACTGGTGGGCGAGGAATTCTTCCGGGCCATGGCCGGGGTCTATGTCCAATCGACGCCGCCGCGCAGCCCGGTGATGAACGACTACGGGGGCGACTTTGCCGAGTTCATCGAACACTTCGAGCCCGCCGCCAGCGTGCCTTACCTGACGGACGTCGCCCGGCTGGAGCGACTGCATGTGCAAGCCTGGCATGCCGCCGACGCCAAGCCCATGGCGCAAGAACGAATCGTGGCAGCGCTGTCATCCCCAACGCTGACGGGGCACCTGAAGATCGGGCTTCACCCGTCACTGCGGCTGCTGCAATCCCCCTACGCCGTGGTGACGATCTGGGCCGCCCATCAGCACCAGGCGCCCGTACCGTTCGAAACGTTTCCCGCGCAAAACGCCTTGGTGCTGCGCAACGGCCTGGAGGTGGAGGTGTTTGCGATCAGTCGCGCTGCCCATGGGTTCATCGCAGCCCTGCAACAAGGCTTTTCCCTGACGGCTGCCATCGAGGCCTCAATCGATCTTGACCTGGAACACACCCTGGCGGGGCTCATCCGCCACCAGGCCATCACCCATCTCCTAGCCGAACAGGTATCTCCATGAACGCCCTGATTGCCAGTTTCATTCAATGGCTGGAGAAAATCCCCCACAGCCTGATCGCCTTCGTCGCACGCTTCTCGATTGCCGCCGTGTTCTGGAAATCCGGCCAGACCAAAATCGAAGGACTGGCCATCGACCTGTTCGACGGCACCTTCCAGATCGGTCTGCCGCGACTGGCAGACTCGACCATTCCACTGTTCAAAAGCGAATACGCCCTGCCGCTGCTGTCGCCGGAACTGGCCGCGCACCTGGCGGCCACTGCCGAGCATGTCTTCCCGGTGATGATCATGCTTGGCCTGGCGACACGCTTTTCAGCGCTGGCCTTGCTGGGGATGACCTTGACCATCCAGGTGTTCGTCTACCCGGACGCCTACCCGACCCATGGCACCTGGGCGGCGGTCTTGCTCTACCTGATGGCCCGTGGACCGGGGGTGTTGTCGATCGATCACCTGATAGCCAGGCGTTACGCCCACGGCTGAACACAGATCCCCTGTGGGAGCGAACCTGCTCGCGATAGCGGTGGGTCAGCTTGCACAAATACCGGATGTACCAACGCCTTCGCGAGCAAGCTCGCTCCCACAAGGGATATCAAATGACCGGGTTATCGCTGTAGCCGATCCAACGCCTCGCCACTGCGCTTGAACCAGTCGATCAAATAGTCGGCCAGCACCTGGGTGCGCTTGGGCAGGCCGCCCTGGTACGGGTGCACCAGGTACATCGGCATGCGCCGGGTCTGGTAGTCGCGCAGCAGCCAATGCAGGCGTCCATCCGCCAACGCTTCATGCAGCAGGTACGACGGCAGCCGGGCGATTCCGGCACCGGCCAGGGCGGCTTTTTTCAGCAGGCTGTAGTGATTGCTGGCGAACGGCCCCGACACTCGGACCCGCAACAGTTCGTGTTGTTGGTGGTAAAGCCATTCTTCCCGGCCGCTGTAGTGGCTGTTGAGCAAACAGCGGTGCTCGGCCAGGGCCTGGGGCGTCTCAGGCTCGCCGTAGTGTTCGAGGTAGGCCGGGCTGGCGCAGGTCATTTCGTGCCACGCCAACAATGGCCGGGCCACCAGCCGCTCATCGATGGCGGCGTCGGAGCGGATCGCCAGGTCGAAACCATCGCGGCTCAAGTCACGGTAACCGTTGTTGAGCTCCAGTTCGATCTGCACATTGGGGTACGTGCGAGCGAACTCCATCAGCAAGCCCTCGAAGAAGGTTTCACCCAACGAAACCGGAACCGTCATACGCACCGGTCCGGAAATGTCATCCTTCAACCGAGCCAATGCCTGACGCGCCCTTTCCACCTGCACCAGCAGCGCCTGGGCCTGAGGCAACAGCGCCGCCCCTGCCGCCGTGAGGCTCAAGCGCCGTGTGGTGCGTTGCAGCAACACCACCGAAAACCGGCTCTCCAACAGGCTGATGCGCTTGGACAACTGGCCCTTGCTGCACCCCAATTGCTGGGCCGCCAAGGTAAAACTGCCGGCCTCCATCAACACGGCGAACGCCGCCAGGTCATCCATTTCGCTCATTGGATTGTTTCCAAATGAAAACCAAAGGTTGCCTATTAGCACGATTATCAATGGAAAGAACCCCTCTAGACTGAAAACTCGTTCAACCCATTAAGGAACAGCTCATGAAAATCCTCTTGATCGGCGCCAACGGCACCATCGGTTCGGCCATTGATACAGAACTGTCGCCCCGCCACGAAATCGTTCGGATCGGCCGCCACAGCGGTGAATTGCAGGTGGATATCAGCGACAGCGCCTCGATTCGCGCCCTGTTCGAGAAGACTGGCCGTTTTGACGCCCTGGTCTGCGCCGCCGGCAACGTCACCTTCGCGCCCCTGGCCGACATGACCGAAGACAGCTTTGCCCTGGGCTTGAAAGACAAGCTGATGGGCCAGGTCAACCTGCTGCTGATCGGTCGCGAATTCGCCAATGACGGCGCATCCTTCACCTTCACCACCGGCGTGCTCAGCCACGACCCGATCAAGAGCGGTGCTTCGGCGGCCCTGGTCAACGGCGCCCTGGACAGTTTCGTGCGCGCCGCGGCAATCGAGTTGCCACGGGGCCTGCGGGTCAACTCGGTGAGCCCGAACGTGCTGCTGGAAGCCATGGGCAAATACGCGCCTTATTTCCGTGGCTTCAAACCCGTCCCCGCAGTGGATGTGGCATTGGCCTACGCCAAGAGCGTCGAAGGCCTACAAACCGGTCAGACCTTTCACGTGGGCTAACACCCCTTGTGATGCAGGATCAGTCTGAGTAACGTGGCGGCACTTGTCTGGAGACCCAATGATGCGTGCCGCCCGCTCCCTGCTATTTGTCGCCCTCCTGCCGCTGTTCACCGGCTGCCAATTGCTCGACACCCCACGTCAGAGCGCCTCCCACGCCGGCCAGACACGCCTGCAGGGCGAACTCACGGCGGCCGACGGCAAACTGGTGTTCCAGCCATGCCAGGAACAGCGCCGCTACATCGTCAACGACAGCGGTGGCACCAGCGTGCTGCAACAG
This sequence comes from Pseudomonas sp. FW305-28, assembly GCF_017351395.1. NCBI lineage: Bacteria > Pseudomonadati > Pseudomonadota > Gammaproteobacteria > Pseudomonadales > Pseudomonadaceae > Pseudomonas > Pseudomonas sp. FW305-28. The sequence goes on along the minus strand of NZ_JACNDD010000197.1, from coordinate 5,005 downwards.
GCCGCCAGCCTGGCCGATGACCAGGGCAAACTGTTTGCCGATGTACGTGGCCGTATCGTTTCCAGCGCAGCGGCCGGCACCGACAGTCAGTTGGACGTTGAACAACTGTATCGCCTGGAGCGCTCGGGGACGGCTTGCGAAGACGTCGACTTCAAACGCGTGATCCTGCGCGCCGCGGGACACAGCCCGGAATGGACGCTCAAGGCCAGTGGCAAGGGCCTGGTGCTGGATCGCGAAGGCCAGCCGCCGCTGGCGGTGCCTTACGTCGAGGAGCAATTGGGCGATGGCCGCTTCAACTTGGGCACCGAGGCCAACGGCCAGAAAGTCGAGCTGTGGGTCACACCTGCGCGTTGTGTCGACAGTGTCAGCGACAGCGTGCAACACATGAGCGCCGAGTTGCGGGTCAACGGCCAGGTCCAACGCGGCTGCGCCTACTTCGGTGGCGCGCGCGACGACTGATTCACAGCTTTTGGCTTATAATCGCCGGTTCACGCCCTGGTGCAGTTGTGCATCCCGCGAACCGGACCCCGCCATGTTACGAATCACCGAACTCAAGCTGCCAATCGATCACCCCGAAGAAGACCTGCGCCCTGCCATCGTGCAGCGCCTGGGCATCGCCAGCGATGACCTGCTCGACTTCACCCTGTTCAAGCGCAGCTACGATGCGCGCAAGAAATCCTCCGAACTGTGCTTCATCTACACCATCGACCTGACGGTGCGTGATGAAGCCAGCCTGCTGCGCAAGTTCGCCGATGACCGTAACGTCAACGAAGCGCCGGATGTCAGCTACAAAGTGGTGGGCCAGGCACCGGCCGACTTGAGCGAGCGGCCGATCGTGGTCGGCTTCGGCCCGTGCGGGATTTTCGCCGCCCTGTTGCTGGCGCAGATGGGGTTCAAGCCGATCATCCTCGAACGTGGCCCGGAAGTGCGCCAGCGTACCAAGGACACCTGGGGCCTGTGGCGCAAAAGTGTGCTCAACCCCGAGTCCAATGTGCAGTTCGGTGAAGGCGGCGCAGGGACGTTTTCCGACGGCAAGCTCTACAGCCAGATCAAGGACCCGAAATTCCTTGGCCGCAAGGTCCTGCACGAATTCGTCAAGGCCGGGGCGCCGGAAGAAATCCTCTATGTCAGCAAGCCGCACATCGGCACGTTCCGCCTGACAGGCGTGGTGGAAACCATGCGTGAGCAGATTCGCGCCCTGGGCGGCGAAGTACGCTTCCAGCAGCGGGTCACCGATGTGCTGATCGAGGACGGCCAACTGGTCGGCGTCGAACTGGCCGGCGGTGAACGCATTCATTCGAAACACGTGATCCTGGCCCTCGGCCACAGCGCCCGGGACACGTTCCGTATGCTCCACAGCCGTGGCGTGTATATGGAAGCCAAGCCGTTCTCGGTGGGTTTCCGCATCGAACACCCGCAATCGCTGATCGACAGCGCGCGCCTGGGCAAGTACGCCGGCCATCCGAAACTCGGCGCCGCCGACTACAAACTGGTGCACCACGCCAAGAATGGCCGCTCGGTGTACAGCTTCTGCATGTGCCCGGGTGGCACCGTGGTAGCGGCGACGTCCGAGCCGAACCGCGTCGTCACCAACGGCATGAGCCAGTATTCGCGCAATGAGCGCAACGCCAACTCTGGCATCGTCGTCGGCATTACCCCGGAAGTGGATTATCCGGGTGGCCCGCTGGCCGGCATCGAGTTGCAGGAACGCCTGGAGTCCCACGCGTTCGTGCTCGGCGGCAGCAACTACGAGGCCCCGGCGCAACTGGTGGGCGATTTCATCGCCGGCAAGCCGTCTACGGCACTGGGCAGCGTCGAACCTTCCTACAAGCCTGGGGTGTCCCTGGGTGATCTGGCCCTGGCCTTGCCGGACTTCGCCATCGAAGCCATCCGCGAAGCCTTGCCGGCGTTCGAGAAACAGATTCGCGGCTACTCGCTGCACGACGCCGTGCTGACCGGCATCGAAACCCGCACCTCATCGCCCCTGCGCATCACCCGCGACGAATCGCTGCAGAGCCTGAACGTCAAGGGTCTGTTCCCGGCGGGTGAAGGCGCCGGTTATGCGGGCGGGATCCTGTCGGCGGGGGTGGACGGGATCCGGATTGCCGAGGCCGTGGCGCGGGACATTCTCGGTCTCGAAGCCTGACAGTTGGCCCTGTGGGAGCGAGCTTGCTCGCGATGGCGGCCTGGCATTCAACACAGATGTTGACTGATCCACCGCTATCGCGAGCAAGCTCGCTCCCACAGGGGATCAGGGTTTTCAAGATTCAGATATTGGCCCGCAACACACTCTCTGGCAGTGCCGCGCCCCGCTCCACACTCGCCGCTACGATGTCCATCAGCCCGCTCAACTCATAGCCTTGGGCCTTGAGCCATGCCGGGTCGTAATAGGTCGTGGCGTAGCGCTCGCCGCCGTCACACAAGATCGCCACGATCGACCCCGACTCCCCCGCATCCGCCATCTGCCGGGCCGCCATGAGCGCGCCGATCAGGTTGGTGCCGCTGGACCCACCGACCCGTCGTCCCAGACGCTCGGCCAGGTAATGCATGGCCGCCAGCGACAAGGCGTCCGGCACCTTGACCATCGCATCGATGACGTTCGGCAGGAACGACGCTTCGACTCGCGGCCGGCCGATACCCTCAATGCGTGAACCGCAATCCAGGCGCAGGCTGGCGTCGCCACTGCGGTAGTAATCGAAGAACACCGAACGCTCGGCGTCGGCACACAGCACGCGGGTGCCATGCTGGCGGTAACGGACATAGCGTCCCAGGGTGGCCGTGGTGCCGCCGGTGCCGGGGCTGGAAATCAACCACGTGGGCTCCGGATGCCGCTCGAAGCGCATCTGCTGGAAGATCGATTCGGCAATGTTGTTATTGGCCCGCCAGTCCGTGGCACGCTCGGCATAGGTGAATTGGTCGATGAAATGCCCGTCATGCTCGCGGGCCAGGCGCTCGGATTCGGCGTAGATCTGCGTAGGATCATCCACCAGGTGGCTCTGGCCGCCATAGAAAGCGATCTGTGCGATTTTTTCCCTGGAGGTGGTCGCCGGCATCACCGCAATGAACGGCAGGCCCAGCAACCTGGCGAAGTAAGCCTCGGAAATCGCCGTCGAGCCGCTGGAGGCCTCGATCACTGGCGCACCGGGCTTGAGCCAGCCGTTACACAACGCATAGAGAAACAGCGAGCGGGCCAACCGATGCTTGAGGCTGCCGGTGGGATGACTGGACTCATCCTTGAAGTACAACTCGATGCCCGGCAGACCAGGCAGCGGCAGCGGAATCAGGTGGGTATCGGCGCTGCGCTGGAAGTCTGCCTCGATGATGCGGATCGCTTCACGGGCCCACTGGCGGTGGTCGTTCATGGTGTGTTTGCTCACTGATCGTGTTCGGCGTGGGGAGATCACGCGGTCGTGCAGGCACGGCTTGAGTTCGGAAAAACCAGACGCCAGCTTAGGAAAAAACCGACATCACGCACAGGTACAGCTAAGGTCCAATATGGTCCGTAACTGCCGACTGCGTGGCGCAGGCCTTGTAACGCCATATAACAAAAAAGAATATAACTTTTGTTTTAACAACTAACAGTACGGGTTAGGGTGTGCCATCTTTTTGATTCGATACATGGAGAGCGATCGTGGCTCTACGCAATTCTCTGACACGTTTTTTTCAACTGGAGGCTGCCAGCGGCCTGCTGCTGATCGCTGCCGCCGTACTGGCCCTGGTCATCAACAATTCACCGCTGTCCTGGTTGTATAACGGCCTGCTCGACACCCCGGTGGTCGCCCAGGTGGGCGCCCTGAAGATCGCCAAACCCCTGCTGCTGTGGATCAACGACGGCCTGATGGCGATGTTCTTCCTGCTTATCGGTCTCGAAGTCAAACGTGAAGTCCTCGACGGGCAACTATCAAAGCCATCGCAAATCGTCTTGCCGGGCGCGGCGGCGATTGGTGGCATGGTGGTGCCGGCGCTGATCTACTGGTTTCTCAACCGCGATAACCCGGCCGCCCTCGCCGGCTGGGCAATTCCGACGGCCACCGACATCGCGTTCGCCCTCGGCGTGCTGGCCTTGCTCGGCAAGCGGGTGCCGGTGTCGCTCAAACTGTTCCTGATGACCCTGGCGATCATCGATGACCTGGGCGCCATTATCATCATCGCCATCTTCTATTCCGGCGCCCTGTCGACCTTGTCGCTCATGCTGGCAGCCGCCTGCATCGCCGTGTTGGTGGCGATGAACCGGATGGGCGTGATCAAGCTCGGGCCCTACATGGTCGTGGGCCTGATCCTCTGGGTCTGCGTGCTCAAGAGCGGTGTCCATGCCACGCTGGCCGGGGTAACCCTGGCGTTCTGCATTCCGCTGCGCACGAAAAACGCCGAGACTTCGCCGCTGCTCTCCTTGGAACATGCCCTGCATCCCTGGGTGGCCTATGGCATCCTGCCGCTGTTCGCCTTCGCCAACGCCGGCCTGTCCCTGAGCGGCGTCACCGTCGAGAGCTTCACCCATGACGTGCCGATGGGCATCGCCATCGGCCTGTTGCTGGGCAAGACCGTCGGCGTCTTCGGCCTGACCTGGCTGGCCGTGAAAATCGGCATCGCCAGCCTACCCGCCGGTGCCAATTGGGGCCAGGTACTGGGCGTGGCGATCCTGTGCGGGATTGGTTTCACCATGAGCCTGTTCGTCGGCTCCCTGGCGTTCGAGCCGGGTGTGAGTGACTACGCTGGCATGGACCGGATGGGGATCCTCACGGGCTCTATCCTGGCGGCGTTGCTGGGTTATGCGGTGACGGCGGCGGCCAGTCGCAAGCGGGCGACATTGCCGTCCTGACAGTTTCCAACACGTCTTTAAGTCGTTTCGGTCCTCAATATCCGGTTCTACCAGTAGCAATTTGATGGACAAGTAGAAGTATGGTTTGTGTGTATATCCGTTGCTGCGGTAACGGCCACTTAGGGTTCCGCTCTTACAGCGGGTCACTTTTGGAAAAGCGCCAAAAGTAACCAAAAACGCTTTGCA
>NZ_JACNDD010000196.1:0-10678 GCF_017351395.1 Pseudomonas sp. FW305-28 | reverse complement strand
GAGTAGCCTCGGTACGCCAGGAAACGCCCTTGCTTGGCTCGCTCTCGTGCATCGATGGGCAAATGTCCGGAGAACTTGCGACGCCAGGTGTCCGTCAGTTGCTCCTGCCAATCGATACCGCTTTCGCGCAAGGCGAGTTCGATATCCGGGCGCTGCAAACCGCGCTGGCCCAGTTCCTCACGAATGCGCAAAGGACCGTAGCCGGAGCGCGCGCGATAAGCGACGAAGCTTTCCAGGTAACGGGACTCCGACAGCAGGCCCTCTTCAGTCAAACGGTCGAGGGCCGTGTCGATCAATTCATCGGGCGCGCCGCGCTGACGCAGTTTACGCGTCAGCTCGACCCGACCGTGCTCGCGCCTGGCGAGCAGGTCCATCGCGGTTCGCCGCACCGCGACGAGGGTATCGAGTACGGCGGTCATCGGATCGATCAGATGTCAGCGTCAGCCAGATCGTCAGCAGTCTCGCGATTAGCCACGGACTTGACGTCTGCAACCGGGCTCAACAGCTTGTCACGCAATTGCTTCTCGAGAGCAGCGGCGACTTCCGGGTTATCCGCCAGGAACTTGGCCGAGTTGGCCTTGCCCTGACCGATCTTGGTGCCGTTGTAGGCATACCAGGCGCCCGACTTCTCGACGAAACCGTGCAACACACCCAGGTCGATCATCTCGCCATTGAGGTAGATGCCCTTGCCGTAAAGAATCTGGAACTCGGCCTGACGGAACGGCGAAGCCACCTTGTTCTTCACGACCTTGACGCGGGTTTCGCTGCCGACAACCTCATCACCTTCTTTCACCGCGCCAGTACGGCGGATGTCGAGGCGAACCGAGGCGTAGAACTTCAGTGCGTTACCACCGGTGGTGGTTTCCGGGCTGCCGAACATCACGCCGATCTTCATACGGATCTGGTTGATGAAGATCACCAGACAGTTGGCGTTCTTGATGTTACCGGTGATCTTGCGCAGGGCCTGAGACATCAGGCGAGCCTGGAGGCCCACGTGCATGTCGCCCATTTCACCTTCGATTTCAGCCTTTGGCACCAGTGCCGCCACGGAGTCGACGATGATCACGTCGACCGCGTTGGAACGCACCAGCATGTCGGTGATTTCCAGGGCCTGCTCGCCGGTGTCCGGCTGGGAAACCAGCAGGTCGTCGACGTTGACGCCCAGTTTGCCGGCATATTCCGGGTCCAGGGCGTGTTCGGCGTCGACGAAGGCGCAGGTCGCGCCGGCTTTTTGGGCCTGGGCGATCACGGACAGGGTCAGTGTGGTTTTACCGGACGACTCAGGACCGTAGATTTCAACGATTCGGCCTTTTGGCAGACCGCCGATGCCAAGCGCAATGTCCAGGCCCAGGGAGCCGGTGGAGATGGAAGGAATAGCCTGACGGTCCTGATCGCCCATACGCATTACGGCACCCTTGCCGAATTGACGTTCGATCTGACCCAAGGCCGCAGCCAAGGCTTTCTTCTTGTTGTCGTCCATTAAAGTCCTCACGTAATCAATAAGGCCTGACGGCCAACACCTGTATAAGTAGCCAGTATTATTCCACAGCGATTGAGGATCGCCTACCCCTGATTTGAGATTTCTACAGCGGCATGTTGCAGCAGCCCCTCTAGCGCGGCCTTCACCGTTTGTCGGCGGACCTCGTCGCGGTTGCCTGCAAAGAAGCGCTGCTCGCTGATCAGCGTCTGGCCAACGGCCCAGGCGAGCCATACGGTGCCCACCGGTTTGCTCGGCGAACCCCCATCCGGCCCGGCCACCCCGCTGACCGCCACGGCAAAACGCGCCAGGCTTTTGCGCTGGGCGCCTTGTGCCATGGCCTCGACCACCTCGCGGCTGACCGCCCCGACCTTCTCGAACAACTGGGCCGGCACCTCCAGTTGCTGGCTTTTCTGGCGATTGGAATAGGTGACATAACCGGCCTCGAACCAGGCGGAACTCCCCGGAATCCGGGTAATCGCCTCGGCAATCCCGCCGCCCGTACAGGACTCGGCCGTGGTGACGTGGGCATTGAGCAACTGCAGGCGTCTGCCCAATTCAGCGGCCAGTTCGGTAATGTCGTCCATGGTGCTCTCCTGATTCCCCACGATTGAGGCCTACCGTACACGAGCAGTCGACGCTTGCAAGGCTCGCCGGATTACCGACCCAGCGCTCTGATATAGGCCTGACAGGCCTGCAAGGCAATCAGTCCGCGATCACCGGCGTCGGTGATGGCGATAATTCGTTGAGCATGCGCCGGGTCAAGTCGGGCGCGTGGGGCGCCATGATCCAGGCCGCCGGCGCCGGTGGCGGCAGGCACTGCACAACCGGCGGCAACATCGTTGGCGTCGAGGAGGACTGACAGCCGGACATCGGCAGTAGCAAGGCGATCGCGCAGGCGATCCTGGTCACGTTGGGCATCGCTCAAGGCTCGGTAATGGGTTTGTTCGCTGGTGGAGAGTTGTTGCTCAAGGGCGAGGCGTTTGTCCCGCTCGGCCTTTTGCTGCATCGCGGCCGCCTGGCTTATCTGACTCAACGTCGCAGTCTGGGCTTGTGCCAATTGCGCCAATTGTTGGCCATAACGCCAATCCTGGAGTCGCCACGCGAGCATTGCCGGACCACCCGCCAACACTGTCAGTAAAACGACAATGCCAAGGGTACGAGCAGAAAAAGGCATCAGGCCGAAGACTGGCATAACACCGCCCTCGCCCGCGCCCAGAGTTGCAGGCGCGCCTCCAAGCCATTCAAACCACCGTTGATACGGCGGGTGATGGTGTTGAATTGATCGCGGTCGGCCAGTTCGTTCAAGCCGTTCTGCTCCCAGAACCACGCCGCGGATTCAGCGGCCCATTGCGGTTGCTCCAGCAACTGCGGCAACGTCAGCAGACGCGCGTCGCCAAACAGGCCCTGACTGCAACGAAGGTAATTGTCGCGGCCGGTAATCTGGATCAGTCCTCGGCCACGATATTTCTGGCCGTCACCGTCGGCCCGGGGTGAGTTGCCCAGGCGAACGGCCAGGGTTCCGGTATCGTACTTGCTCAGATATTGCTCACTGCCCAGCTCGCGGACATAACGCAATTGCCCCGACTCATGACCGACCTGGGCCAGGAACGCGGCCATGCGTTTGGGTGTGTCGATACGATAGCGGGACATCGCGGTGTTTAGCGCGGAAATAAAAACGCCCGCTTGGGCGCGGGCGTCGGGCATGATGTTGATGAGTTGCTGCTGCGTAAGATCCATGTTCAGGTCATCGCAAGTGCATGATCAAAGATGTCCGGCCAGCCAGGACGGCGCAACCGGACGATGTTCAGTGGCTGGAAAGTGCTCATCCTGTGGCCAATCCCTCATAGCCCGGCGATAAGCCTGAAGCTGCGTGTACTGTGTTTGGTCCAGCGTCGTACCGCCACCGTCATCCATTTCGTCGCGATCTCTCGCTATGAGGCGGTCGGTTGCTGTGAGCAATGCATCACGCCAATTCTTTTCACTGGTCGCTCGTACCGTGAGCTCATTAACGGACATATCCGAGAGCACCGGACGACCTTTGGCGTCCGACTCGATACATTTGTTCAGAAAGGGTGCGGCAAATAACGCTCTATATTCTTCATCGGTGATCTTGATCGCGTCTTCAGGAAGATTGTTAGCGTGATCGATAGAGTTGTAAAACCCGCCCGTGGATTGAGCGTAATAAATCAACATATTCATCTCCCCCTCAATAACCTATCGCTCGCCATAATCCAGTCCAATTTGAATAGGCGCCATTGTAGTCCCGCCCATAAAGCCTGAATTGGCTCAGCGAGCCTGTGGAGACTCCAAAAGACGCACAAGTGGGGCCTCCATCGGTCACTACAATGTTTCTGACGGCATTAGGGAAGGACATTGGAAACGTTACGATAACGCCGTTGGCATCCGCTCCGCTGGAAGAAATGCCCCACTGCTCGATAACATATCCCGTCGGACTCGTTGCATCAGGCGTGCGCTTCCAGCCATTGGGTTGCAATGACGAAATGGACATGGCCGAATACTTCAAGGCAACAGTACCGCCAATAAGACGCCATTGGTTAGTGAGTTTAATGAACTCCGCCGTTTCGCCCAGACCAATAGTGATTGCCCCCTGCGCACCATTCGACGCGCATAGCACATCAATAGCGGATGCCGTTGAAACGGTGACCATGCCGGTTCCCGCATTGACAATCGTCACTGTGGCGCCCTGTATAATTTCGGCGGTAGCCGGCAGTCTGGCGGTAACCGGTGTGTTACTGGCGAAACTGGCAACTCCGCCAACATCCGATACTGTCAATGTCGCACCGGTGTTGTAGACATCGAACCCACCATATTGCACCCCTCGGCGGAGTACGTATTCAGTCGTTGCGACGGCCCGGCTGTTATCGAATAGCGGCGCGGTGAGAAACAACCCGCTCCCCCGCAAGGCTGTAAGCAATTGGTTGGAGAGGGCTTCCGACGGCGCTATCCCGGCGGCTTGAATGACATTGAGTAATTCCTGCGTCACACCGTTGCCCCAACTGGCGGGGATCAAGGACCCCGGCTTACCCGCCAAGGGATCTTCGTCCACAAACCTGCCGTTCGACAGACCCGCACTAGGCACACTTTTTGGGTAATCCAAATTTTCGCTCCTGATTAGCCAGCGACCAAAATGAAGGCGATAAAAAACCTCACCTGTTGTTCATTCGGCGGTGGCACGGGAAATTGAGAATTTTCTGGCGATTGCTTAAGCAGCAGGCTCAGGCATGACAGGCCAGTCGATATCGGTTGGAAAACCGACCTGATGCTGGATGCGATTCAATTCAACGCTGTAGAGTTTCCACTCCATCAACATCAGCTGTTCCTGGTCAGTGGCGTCGCCAATGTCTTCGGCGTACTGAAAGAGGGCAACTTTCTGAACAGCCTCCAGCAACAGTTTTTCGCGTTTTGCCAAGGCTTCTCGCTTGAGGTCAGCCAGTTGTAGCGGCTCGTCAAATACCCGAATGTTATCCCCCCAGACATCGAGATTATCCGGGCGAGACTCGACGGTGTGCATACCCGGCAAATTGCTTAATTCGGTAGGCCAGGGATATTGATTTTGAATCGCCTCATAGCGAGCAACGCCTAAATCAAGTACAACTTCCCAACCTTCTATATCCATCGCCCGCATTCGCTGGACCTCAGAGAAATAACGGTCGCTACCGGCTAGTGGATCGGCATAGGCTCGAAGTCGTAGTGCTTCGACTCCCTCGCGGGTTAACGGAGGAAGTGAGGGGGCATCGATCCAGACTGGACGCCCATTTTCAAACCCCAGTTGCTTGCCTTCGGGTGGTGGTTTCCTAGCATAGGTGTTTAGCTCTTTCTCAGTCAAAAGAATGGCATCCGTAGGCCAGTCTTCAATCAGATAAGTCCCATCAGACTTCCAAGCAGCAGGAATGAAACCGTTGACTGAACTCGAATAGTACATAGCGACTCCTTAATTCCCGATGGCAAAAAAGCCATAAAGTCCAAATGTTCCCGACGAAACAAACCGACCCGAAGAATTGGACAGCGCGGTAGGATCAGTGGAAATAGTGAATACCGGTATCCCATTAGTTTGGTCAAACGCAATTGCCTGGCGTACCGCATTAGGAAACGCAATTGGCCAGTTCACCGTATGAGTAGCCGCTGTTGACGTGGCCTCTCCCCACTGAACTATAAGCCCCCCTGGCACGTCTGGGATGCGAACATAATCATTAACAGCAAAAGCTCTTCTCGGAAACCATGCGGTCAGGAGAGCCATCACCCCTGAAGGGTTGGACATAACCGTTGTAAGTAAACCTGCCAATTGCTCGGCTGAGGTACCGAATCTGGCAAGACCGACACTGGTGGTAGTGGCCTTTGTTCCCCCCCCCCGTACAACTCAACAATACCCACTTATCCAAAGTCGCTGACCAAACGACACTGCACATGCCATTCGCAACAATCTCACCAGCCTGAAGAGCAGACAAGGCGAGGCCAACAATAGGTTTGGCAGATAAATCGTTAGGTGAAAATGTACTGGCGCCTGTGTTGGCGGTTTTCGCCTTGAAGCGCAAAACCATTCCATCAACCAGTGTGGACAAAGCAGGCAGGTAGGCGACGGTGTAGATATTCGCGGCGCCGTTATCCTGTGCGTGATTCTCACTACCGGCCTGATTGATACGTCGGATGGCTTGGATGAGTTGCGTGGAATCCGCCTCATTCGGGTTGAGTCCTGCTTCGTCGATAACATTCAATACTTCGTCTGTAACCGAATTCCCCCATCGTGCAGGGATCAACGAACCTGGCGTCCCCATCAAAGGATTTTCGTCGACAAACTTCCCATTCACCAGCCCTGCGCTGGGAACGCTCTTTGGATAATCCATATTTGTTTCTCTATATCGAAAGGAAGAAAGAAATCACGCGAAGAGGTGGAGTTCACGAATGGCCACAAGCACCTCATCAGCGACTTGGCGCGCAAGATCCGCCTTGCCTTTGGCCATGTGCGCGCGAATCTGCGCCTTGGCCTTGAGGCGCAGTTCGCGAAGCGCCAGCAGGTTCGCTTCAAACTCAGCGGCCTTGGCGAGAATCTGATCCGCCGCCTGCCTGGCTGTACGGCCTTTGACGACCCACGCAGAAACGGCCAACGGAACGGCTTTTTTCGGATAACCCTGATCCTTGAAGGCCTGCGCTTCGAGGGCGGCTTGTTGGTATTCCAGGGCCCGCAACGGATCTCCGGCCAACGTGCGACGGGCGCTGTCGGCAGCGGTATCGACCTTGACGCACAGGCGTTCGACTTCCTGGCGCAACTGCTCGGCGGCATTCTCTTCGGTTAGTACCCAAGTACCGTCCTCCCAGATATGGGCGGACGAAGGTGCAGGCGGGCGAAGTCCATCTTCGTACTGGTGCAGTTCTTGAATGACTTTCATCGGATCAGCTCCCAGGACAGGTGAACATTGATTGCATTGGTAAAGTTGACGGCGATACCCACGCTGTAATCCGTCAATGCCTGGTGCCCCTTGATTCCCATGCTCAATAGCAATTCGTCGCTATCGGCATTGGTTGCGCCGAGTGTGTGCTCGGCCTGGTACGACTGCCAAAGCGAACGCAGCTGTGTATGGTCAAAACTGGCCGTGACCGTGGAGACGCTCACGTCATTGACGACGTTACTGGAGAACAGCACGCACATGGACGGACTGGCGGGGTTTGTCCACCCCCCGGGATTGTTGCCGGGTGTTGTCGCGACGGGAGACAGATAGCTGTAGTTGCCCCCAATCCACCCGGCCTGAACGAACGCCAGCGAAGTCACGGCACTCGGAGAGGGTGTCGGATTCCCCGCCACAAGCCGCGCCGCACGCGCATGCGGATCCAGCGGCAGATACACCACTCCAGTGCCATTCACCGTTTGCGTCCAGGTCAATTGAGCACGGTTGTAAATCGTGCGAATCGTTGGCAAGGAACCTGGCGCCCCGGTCATGACCCAGGCCAGGCACATGTCCAGGGGCGTGGACGCAAAGCCGCCGCCGGACGCTCCGTTGACCGTACCCTTCAAGGACTCCGGCGAAAGGTCATACAGGCTTCCACGCTGCATATAGAACGTCAGCACACCGCCGATGACCTGTGCGCGTAGAAAATAACTGGCGCTGGGCAATAAATCGGCGCTGCTCCAAGCCGCCGTCACGTAGGTACGTGATCGACCCAACCGTCCACTCACCACCTCTTGTCCGACGCTGATGTACACACCCGCCGGAATCGAGACACGGCCGCCGCTGGTTGACAGTGCCGTTGGCGTTATCGCCAGGCGGGCGTCCGCTGTTGCAATCGTCGGCAGCGGCAAGGCGGTGATCGGAAGCGCGAGGTCCTGGTTCCAGCCCTTGGCGGTAACCGACTGAATCGCCTCGAGCAGCTGATCGTTCTGGGTTTCATCTGGCGTCAGATCACCCGCTTTGATGACATTCACGATTTCCTGTGTCACCCCGTTCCCCCAAGCCGCCGGAATCAACGACCCCGGCGTCCCGGTCAGCGGGTTTTCATCCACGAACTTCCCACTCACCAGCCCGGCGCTGGGCACACTTTTCGGATAATCCATCGTCTACTCCCTAGTCATAATTGATGTGAACCTTGGTATGCGCCGGTGCACTGCGGTGAATCAGGCATTCCAGGGCCGAGCCCGGATTGACGCCAAAACGCTCCCCCCAATAGCTCGCACCAAAACGCCGCCCCAGCAGCAGCCGGCCACCGGTATTGAGGGTCCACATGAATTGCGCCTGCCAGGTGCCAAAATGCGCTTCGCCGAACCGGGCGCGGCCCATGCGCGGCGCCTTCAGTTCAGTGATGGTGGCGTTGGGGTAACCCTGGCTCTTGGCGATTTCCACGTAATAGGCAATGGCTTGGCTGCCCACCGCCAACAACCGTCGGCGCACCGCCAGACGGCGATCGTCATACAACGGCGTGGCCCCGAGGCACGGATCCGGCAGGTTCATCACCCGCTCCCAGTCCGGTACCAGCTCACTCACGCCTGCCGGATCCATCTCGTTGAGCAGGTCGGCGGCACGGGCGTCGAGGCGTGCCAGTTCCTGGGCGATGCCTTGCAGCACGTCGTCCAGTTCCGGCACGCGCTCCGGATCCCATGCCGGGCCGCTGGGCAGCAGGCTGCGCAGCTGGGCCTGGTACTGTTCGGCGGTTCTTATTCCTGCCATGTGCAACCTCCGAACGTCAGCAACTGGTTGCTGGCGGCGACGACATCGGCGACTGGCGCACTGAGTTTGTGGTCGGTTTCGCCGGTGGCGCTGCTGATGGCTTCAGCGATATGACTCCACAACAGGGTTTCGCCGAGGCCGGCTTCACGATTGTGCAAGTCGCGCAATTGGGCCTCGATGGCCGCCCGCACGGCGCTGGTGTCCGGCGTGATGCGCAGCCTGTAGTTGACCGGAACCTGCGTCGGCGCCAGCACGTGCAGCTCGGCGGTCACCGGGCGCAAGGGCTCGATGTAGGCCCGCACTTCTTCCAATTGCTCGGCGTTGGGGATCGGTTGCGGGTCGTCGTCCCGCATCACGAACAGGCCGACGGTGCCTGGCCCCAGGTAGCTACCCCGGCACCACGCACGGGTGATGCCGGGGCACTCCAGGGCCCAGGTTTCATAGTCCTGGGCCGAACCGCCGTGGGGAATCACGCGATAGGAACGGATCACTCTGGCGCGCAGGGACTCAAGGCTTTCCCTGGCAACACCGCCGGTCAGCCCCGGCGCCAGCACGGTGAAGCGATTGTCGATGCCCAGAAGCGGCTGCACCGGTGTCAGCACCAGGCCGGCGTCGGCATTGCCCAGGCTACCGGCTTCCAGCGCCGCGACGGTGGCGGTGTTCAGGCCATTGCTGGTGGTGCGGGCGGTGATCACTTTGTAAGTGCGGCCATCGGTCGATTGCAGCAGCGTATCGACATCCAGCACGGCACCTGCCGTAGCGCTGAAGCTGACATTGCCGCTGGCCACTTGGGCCGCTTTGCGCGCCTGGTTCAGGCGCAGGGCAGCGATGCGTTCCAGGGTGGACTCATCGGCTTTGTCCGGCAGGATCTGCTCGGCGATCCAGTCCAGGTAGCCATACAGGCCGTAGGCGGCGCCGCCAAGAGTGCGGGCCAGCACTTGGGCATCGGACTGGCGCAGCGAATCGCTGGCCAGGTCGCTTTGGGCGCGTTTGATCAGCACCGGCAGCGAAGGGGTTTCAAACGGCATAGGTCACCTGCCAACTGTTATCGGGGTTGATGTCCAGGCGCTCGCCGTCGGCCAGGGTCAGGACCGTGCGCAGGTTCAAGCGCTGGGCGTCGAGGCGTTCGCTGATGATGTCGATGGCGCTGCAGTGGCCGTCATCGATCAGCCATTGCAAGGCTTCGCGGGCATAGAATTCGGCGTCGAGCTGGGTCTGGCGGGTCAGCTTGACCCGGCGCAACAGCCACAGCCGCGAGCCGATGCGGTCGTCGGCAACGGTGGGAAAGGTGTCGCCCCACCAGCCGAAACGTTCGTCATCATCGACGGCATCGTCGTCAGCGGCGCGGCGCCAGGTGAACAGGCTGATCAGCACCGAGCGGGTCAGCGCGGCGTGCAGGTCCTGGCTGATGAACATCATTGACCTCCCGCCGGCGCACCGGTCTGGCCGCTGCCGGCCTGTACGCCGCCATGCACATGTTTGATCTGGCTGATGCCGCCGGCGATCTGGTCGCCTTGGGAGACGATCTTGCCGGTGTGGTTGATGACCGGGCTGTCGATGTTCACCGCGCTACTGGCGCGGATGTTCAGGGTTGCAGTCTCGATGTCGATGACACGACCGCGCTTGAAGTGGAGCTTGTCGCCTTCGTCGGTGTAGAGCGCCACTTCGCCGGGGGCCAGGGCCTGGAGACGGAAGCGGCGATCGGCGACCACCAGGACCACGGCATGGGAGCGATCGCCCCCCAGGAACGTGGCAATGCCCTCGGCACCGGCCAGCGGGTTGCTGGTGAAGCCGTAGGGTTCGAAGTGCTCCATATCGTCGTTCACTTCGCCGGCGGTGAGGCGCATTTGCAGCGACTGCAGCTTGGTGGCCGAATGGGCGAGCACGACAGTGCCGCGCGCCAGGAGGCGGGTCAGTAGGCTCATTGAGGTTTCCTTGAGAATCGGGGACTTGAACGCGGTGTTTGGATCAACATCTCTGTTGGCTGCACTGCCGCCATCGCGAGCAGGCTCGCTCCCACAAG
>NZ_JACNDD010000195.1:0-10897 GCF_017351395.1 Pseudomonas sp. FW305-28 | reverse complement strand
TGGGATTTTCACCGGGCAAAAAAATGCCGCTCATCGAGCGGCATTTTTTATTGGCCGGGCATCAGTCCTGGGCGACGGCGTTTTTCGCCAGGATCGCGTTGGCCAGCTCCATGTCGGTGGCTTGCAGACCTGGGTTATCGGCACGCACTTTCTGCATCGCCGCTTCCAGGTAAGGGCCACGGATACCGCCATCGCTGGCGACGAAGCTGCCGGCGTCGTCCTGGGCGGCGACGATCAGTTTGTGATCCTTGAAGGTCAGGTAGGTGGAACCGGTGGTCGCACCGGACGAGATGACGTTACGCCAAAACGTGTCGGCCATTGCCGAGCCAACAGGAAGAGACAGCAAGGCTAGGGTAGCGACAGCAAGTTTGAGACGCATGATAGGTGACTCCACTGGGTTAACTATGACGTTGGATTACCTGCGTCTCGATTCAGTTCCATGACTTGTCAGTCAGCCCGTTCCACCTGCAGCACCGCGCCCTCCTGCGCCACCACCCTGACCCGCGTGCCAACGGGCGATTCGGGCCCCTTGGCCAGCCAGACACTGTCGGCCACCTTGATCTTGCCGCGGCCATCGACAATCGCTTCATGCACCAGGAAGACCTTGCCGATCAGTTCCTGCCCGCGCAGGTTCAGGTGCGGCTGATCGCTTTGGCGCACAGCGCTGCGCTGGCGTCGCCACCAGTACAGTGCCGTGGCGATGGCGAACAGGCCGAACAACAGGAACTGCAGCTCCCACGGCATCTGCGGCAGGAAGAACGTGAGCACGCCGACTGCCGCGGCGGCCATGCCGATCCACAGCAGGTAACCACCGGCGCCGAACACTTCAAGGATCAGCAGGATGACGCCCAGCGCCAGCCAGTCCCAATACGACATGTGTTGCAGGAACCCCCACATACGCGCGCCTCAGGCTTTCTTGCTGTCGAAGGTGGCCCTGACGATCTCGCCGATGCCACCGACCGCACCGATGACCTGGCTGGCTTCCAGCGGCATCAGGATCACCTTGCTGTTGTTGGCCGACGCCAGTTTGCCCAGTGCATCGATGTATTTCTGTGCGACGAAGTAGTTCACGGCCTGGACGTTACCGTCGGCAATGGCCTGGGACACCACCTGGGTGGCCAACGCTTCGGCTTGCGCCTGACGCTCGCGGGCCTCGGATTCCAGGAACGCCGCCTGGCGGCTGCCCTCGGCCTCGAGGATCTGCGCCTGCTTCTTGCCTTCGGCGGTGAGAATCGCCGATGCGCGCAGGCCCTCGGCTTCGAGGATCTGGGCACGCTTGATACGTTCGGCTTTCATTTGCCCGGACATGGCGGCCATCAGGTCCGCCGGGGGGCTGATGTCCTTGATCTCGATCCGGGTGATCTTGATGCCCCACGGCGCCGTGGCTTCATCGACGGTGCGCAGCAGTTTTTCGTTGATGCCGTCGCGCTGGCTCAGCATCGCGTCCAGCTCCATGGACCCCAGCACGGTGCGGATATTGGTTTGCAGCAGGTTGCGGATGGCGTGCTCGAGGTTATTCACCTCGTAGGCCGCCTGGGCCGTATTGACCACCTGGAAGAAGCACACGGCGTCGATCTGTACCGTGGCGTTGTCGGCGGTGATGACTTCCTGGGGCGGGATGTCCAGCACGCTTTCCATGACATTGATCTTGCGCCCGATGCGATCCATCACCGGGATGATGATGTTCAGGCCGGGCTTGAGGGTGTTGGTGTAGCGGCCGAACCGCTCGACAGTCCATTGGTAGCCCTGGGGCACGACCTTGAAGCCCATGAAGAGAATGGCGACCACCAGGCCGATGAAAAGTAAAAGTACGCTACCGATCTGCATGACGGTTCCCTGTGCGAGTTGAGATGGACCTGCGAGCCCTGAGTGTAGGGCAAGCGGCCATTATCCTCACTCTGTGGGAGCAAACTCTGTGGGAGCAAAGCTTGCTCGCGATGCAGGCGCCTTGCCTCCCCGGGAGACCGCGTCATTTTCATCGCGGGCAAGCCTTGCTCCCACAGCTACTTCTGTTCGCTCTGCGGTGTCACGCGCAGGACTTCCTCAACGGTGGTCAAGCCCGCCGCCACCTTTTGCGCCCCCGACAGCCTCAGGCTGCGCATGCCTTCCTTGAAGGCCTGGCGGCGCACCGCCAGCAGGTCGGTGTCGGGGTGGATCAAGGCCTTGATGCTGTCGGTCAGTTGCATGATTTCGTAGACACCGGCGCGGCCGCGGTAACCGGTGTCGCGGCATTCCAGGCAGCCGACGGCCTGTTGGGCATTGCTCGGCAACGGTGCCTGCCAGGGCCGCGTCAGGGTCTGCCAGTCGTCTTCGTCCAGGGCCAGCGGGGCCTTGCATTGCGGGCACAGGGTGCGCACCAGCCGTTGGGCCATGACCCCGAGCACGGTGGCCTTGATCAGGTAATGGGGCACACCCAGCTCCAGCAGGCGGCTGATGGCGCTCGGCGCGTCGTTGGTGTGCAGCGTCGACAGCACCAGGTGCCCGGTCAGCGCCGCCTGGATCGCCATTTCAGCGGTTTCCAGGTCACGGATCTCACCGATCATGATGATGTCCGGGTCTTGCCGCATCAGTGCCCGTACCCCGGCGGCGAAGGTCAGGTCGATGTTGTGCTGGACCTGCATCTGGTTGAAGGACGCCTCGACCATTTCAATCGGGTCCTCGATGGTGCAGAGGTTCACTTCCGGCGTCGCCAGTTTCTTGAGCGTGGTGTAGAGGGTGGTGGTCTTGCCGGAACCGGTAGGCCCGGTCACCAGGATGATGCCATTGGGCTGGCGGGTCATGTCCTGCCAGCGGCGCAGGTCATCGGCGGAGAAACCGAGCTGGTCGAAATCCTTGAGCAGCACTTCCGGGTCGAAGATCCGCATGACCATTTTTTCGCCGAACGCCGTGGGCAAGGTCGACAGGCGCAATTCCACTTCGCCGCCGTCCGGGGTCTTGGTCTTGACCCGGCCGTCCTGGGGTTTGCGTTTTTCCGCGACGTTCATCCGCCCCAGGCTCTTGAGGCGGCTGACGATCGCCATCGTGACCTGCGGCGGAAACTGATAGACGGTGTGCAGCACCCCGTCGATGCGAAACCTTACGGTGCCCTGCTCGCGGCGCGGTTCGATGTGGATATCGCTGGCCCGCTGCTGGAAGGCGTATTGGAACAACCAGTCGACGATATTGACGATGTGAGCGTCGTTGGCGTCCGGTTCCTGGTCACTGGCCCCCAGGTTGAGCAACTGTTCGAAATTGCTCAGGTTGCTCGGTTGCTGGTCGGTCGTGGTGGCGCCGCTGACCGATTTGGCCAGGCGATAGAACTCCACGCTCAAGCGCTGGATATCCACCGGGTTGGCGACCACCCGCTTGATCGGCAGCTTGAGCACGTGGGTCAGGTCGGCTTCCCAGCTGCTGACGTAGGGTTGTGCGCTGGCAACGGTGACGGCGTCACGATCGACGGCTACTGCGAGGATCTTGTGGCGCTGGGCAAAGGCATAGGACATCAAGGGCGTCACGGCCGCTACGTTGATTTTCAGCGGGTCGATGCGCATGTAGGGTTGGCCGGCCTGCTGGGACAACCACAGGGTCAGGTTCTCCAGGTCCAGGCGCTTGCCGGGTCGACTGAGGTCGTCCAGGTGTTGGTTGGCAATGAACTCCAGCGGATGTAGCTGGCTATTGGCGCTGTGGCGTCGGCGGGCGTTGAGCGCGGTTTCGGCTGAATCCTGGCTGATGAAGCCCTGGGTGACCAGTTGGCGCAGCAGATCATTGAGGTCCAGCCAGCGGTCCTGAGTGGCGTGTTTGGTGGACATGCGGGTTCCTATTGGACAATTGCAGCAAAGCCGCGATACAGACGCTTCGGCGTCCTCGCTCGGTCTGCAAAAGAATAGTCCCGACCCTGTGGTCCGTTGGGCCACTACCCGACCAATGCGTTACCAGGTCTTGCCCATGGGGGCGCTCAGCCGGCCGCCTGGGTCGGCTCAACCCTCGTAAATTCAGCGCTTTGCAGGTCCACCGAGCACATGCCGATCAGGTTACGTAGTTTTTCAGCGATCACCTGGGCTCGGTGCCAACTCAGCCCATCCAGGCCGATGTCCAGGGACAGCAGATCGTCGAGGCGCTCGACGCGCACGTGCCGTGGCGTCAGGCCCTGCAAGGCAAACAGGTTCAACGCCCGGCACAACAGGTCCGGCTCGGCCTCGGCCAGCATCTGGTACTGCACTCGGCAATGGGTATTGGCGGCGTGCCAGACGTCGGCGCGGGTCGTAGTTGTGGCAACGGCTTCGAGTGGGGGCATGGGTGGTCTCCTGGGATGCGGGAGAAATATTTACATGTGTCACGGGGTATTTCTTATCTAAGATGAGTGGTTCTGGCGATTTTTCGAATCGCTTGATTCTCCAAATCATTATTTATGGGTTTGTTTATGCAAAGCGAGCTGGATGGCTACGACCGCCGGATACTGGCGCTGCTGCAAGAGGATGCCTCGCTGTCCAGTGCGCAAATCGCCGAGCAGGTCGGCTTGTCTCAATCGCCGTGCTGGCGGCGGATCCAGCGGATGAAGGAGGAGGGCATCATCCGTGCTCAGGTGACGTTGCTGGATCGCAAGAAAATCGGCCTGAACACGCAGATCTTCGCCGAAGTGAAACTCAACGCCCATGGCCGTTCGAACTTCACCGAGTTCACCGAGGCGATTCGCGGCTTTCCCGAAGTGCTGGAGTGTTATGTGTTGATGGGGGCGGTGGATTTTCTGCTGCGTATCGTCACGGCGGACATCGAGGCGTATGAGCGATTCTTTTTCGAAAAGCTGTCGATGGTGCCGGGGATCCAGGAAGTGAATTCGATCGTGGCGCTGTCGGAGATCAAGTCGACGACGAGTTTGCCGGTGGTGCGCTGAAGCTTGTTTCCAGGGTGTTTGTGCTGGCCTCATCGCGAGCAAGCTCGCTCCCACAGTTGATCTTCAGCGGCCACTAGATGTGGTTACAACGCTGAACCCCGTGGGAGCGAGCTTGCTCGCGATGGCGGCATCACAGGCGCAGCAAAGTCTTCCAAGCCCGATTCTGGTACACCGCAATCGCCTGCTGCTTGCGTGCATCCAGGGTTTCGTCGGTGATGGGTTGGTTGGCCAGTTGCGCCAGCTTGTTCAGCTCACCATAAAGGCGATCCATTTCCGGGATCTCCAGCACATGACGGGCGTGGTGCAGCCAGGCCTGGATGCGTTCGATACGCGGCAGTTGCTCAGCGAGGTCTTCCGGCTGCTGCTGATAGCGTTGCAATTGCAGGGACGAGGATTCTTCGCCCAGCAGACGCGGCAGCCAGCTGCCCAGTTGCGCCGCGCCCTGGCGATTGCCACGGGTGTTGCGCTCGGCGGCCCAGCTGCGGGCCAGCAGCCAGCGTGAAGTGTTGAGGGAGAACAGGCCCCAGCGCGGGTCTTGCAGCTCTTCAAGGAACTGTTCCGGCGCGGCCTTGCGCACGTCTTCATCGTCCAGGCCGGCCTGGACCAGCGGACGCCAGTCTTCCAGCAACGCGTCCAGGGCCAGGCGCAGGTCGTGGGTCGATTGGCGTGGCGCGGCCTGGCCGAGGCTGCTGAGCAGGGCACGCAGTTCGGCGAGGTTTTCCACCCAGTCCTGCAGCAGGCGCCAGTGGCCGTTGAAACGGTATTGTTCAGCCAGGCGCTGGCTGCTGCCGAGCAAATGCCAGCTCAGCGCGGCGAAGGCGTCATCCAGCGGCGTTTCGGCGGTCAACTGCGGGGCCGGCAGGCTCAAGGCATAGCTGCCCGCGTCATACAGGCGATAGCCACGCTCGGCCTTGCTGATGTCGCACGGCATCAAGGGCAGGGTCGCGGCCAGCTCGGCGGCCAGTTCCAGCAGGGCGGCGGGCTCGCCTTCGCGCAATTCCAGCTCCAGTTCGCAGATTTCTTCCTTCTGCTTGCCCACCACGACGTGGCCCAGGTCCAGGGCGGCTTCGATGACCACCTTGCTTTTGCCACGGCCCCAGGCGATTTCAGCGCGTTCGCGGACGAAATCGGTGGTGAAGATGGCCTTGAGGGTTTTTTTGTCCAGTTCGGCCAGGGCCTCGGGCCAGCACTCGCCGTCGAGCTTCTTCAGGTCGAGCTTGGCCTTGGGCAGGTGCCAGTCGTATTCGTTGCGTTCGGACAGGCCGGCGACGCTCTGGCCACGGGTCTTGAGGGTCTGGATCACCTCTTCGCCGTCGCGGCGCAGGCGCAGGGCGACCTTGGCCCGGGCCAGGTCGCGTTCTGGCGTGTCGAAATACTGGTTCATCAATTCGTGGCGTTCCCAGCCACTCTTGTTGCGTTTTTTCAGCAGCGGATGCTCGCGCAAGGCTGCCAGGGTCTCGCGGCTGACGCGGAGTTTGATTTCGGTTTCTTTCTGCATGGCCGGAAAATCCAGGGATCGGGTGCGCAGCCGGGGGAAGGTGTGGCTGCCAAGGCCGTGCAGTGTACAGGACTCGATCATCCTACGCGCCGCGACGGTTTATTCCTTGCGCCGGATGGTTCTATGATGGACATCAATCTGTAAGCCTGGAGTCAGCGATGCCTTTGCCGTCCATGAAAGATCAATTCGCTGCCCTGATCGCCACGCCTTCGGTCAGCTGTACCCAACCTGGGCTCGACCAGTCCAACAGTGCCGTGATCGAGCTGCTGGCAGGCTGGCTCACCGAGCTGGGGTTCTCCTGCGATGTCCAGCAGGTCAGCCCCGGCAAATTCAATTTGCTGGCCAGTTTCGGCAGTGGTCCCGGCGGCCTGGTGTTGGCGGGCCACAGCGACACGGTGCCGTTCGACGGTGCGTTATGGCAGACCGATCCATTGAAGCTCACCGAGGTCGATGGCCGTTGGGTGGGCCTGGGCAGTTGCGACATGAAGGGTTTTTTCGCCTTGGCCATCGAAGCGGTCAAGCCGCTGCTGGACCAACCGTTCAAGCAACCGCTGCTGATCCTCGCGACCTGTGACGAAGAAAGCTCCATGGCCGGCGCCCGGGCCCTGGCCGATGCCGGTCGACCGTTGGGGCGCGCGGCGGTGATCGGCGAGCCGACCGGCCTGCGACCGATTCGCCTGCACAAGGGCGTGATGATGGAGCGCATCGATATTCTCGGGCGCAGCGGCCATTCCTCCGACCCAAGCCTGGGCCGCAGCGCCCTGGAAGCCATGCACGATGCCATGGGCGAATTGCGTGGCCTGCGCCTGCAATGGCAGCGTGAATTCCGTAATCCGCAGTTCAGCGTGCCACAACCGACCCTGAACTTCGGTTGCATCCACGGTGGCGACAATCCCAACCGGATTTGCGGCCAGTGCTCCATGGAATTCGACCTGCGGCCGTTACCGGGCATGGACCCGCAAGTGCTGCGGGCGGCGATCCGGCAGAAGCTCGAGCCGATTGCCGAGCGACACCAGGTCAAGATCGACTATGCGCCGCTGTTCCCCGAAGTGCCGCCGTTCGAGCAGGCCGAGGACGCCGAGTTGGTCCGCGTGGCCGAACGACTGACCGGCCATCGCGCCGAAGCAGTGGCGTTCGGCACCGAAGCGCCTTATCTTCAGCGCCTTGGCTGCGAAACCCTGGTGCTCGGTCCTGGCGATATCGCCTGTGCCCACCAACCGGGCGAGTACCTTGAAATGTCACGTTTGCAACCTACCGTACAGCTGTTGCGGCAGTTGATCGGCCATTACTGCCTGACGCCGGCCACGGCCGGTTAAATTGTGCCCTTGCGGGCCCGTATTCATCACATGAGGAGAGCGCGCGTGTCGCCAAGCCTGTTCCGACGATAACCACCAGCCCGTTGTGCGTTCTGTTTCGTCTTTTTTTGGCTGTTATTTATTACAGGTCCAGGTTCATGCCCGAATACGTCAATTGGCTTCGTCACGCTTCGCCCTACATCAACGCCCACCGCGATTGCACCTTCATCGTCATGCTGCCCGGCGACGGGGTGGAACACCCCAATTTCGGCAACATCGTCCATGACCTGGTGCTGCTGCACAGCCTCGGCGTGCGCCTGGTGCTGGTCCATGGTTCGCGCCCGCAGATCGAGACCCGCCTCGCGGCACGAGGCCTGACGCCCCATTACCACCACGGCATGCGCATCACCGATGCGGCGACCCTGGAGTGCGTGATCGACGCGGTCGGCCAGTTGCGCATCGCCATCGAGGCACGCCTGTCCATGGACATGGCCTCCTCACCCATGCAGGGCTCGCGGCTGCGGGTCGCCAGCGGCAACCTGGTCACCGCGCGTCCTATCGGGGTGCTCGAAGGCGTGGATTATCACCACACCGGTGAAGTGCGCCGGGTCGATCGCAAGGGCATCAACCGCCTGCTGGACGAGCGCTCCATCGTGTTGCTGTCGCCGTTGGGTTATTCGCCCACTGGGGAGATCTTCAACCTGGCCTGTGAAGACGTCGCCACCCGGGCGGCCATCGACCTGGCGGCCGACAAGCTGTTGCTGTTCGGCGCCGAGCAAGGGCTTATCGGCGAGGACGGACGGCTGGTTCGGGAGTTGCGCCCGCAACAGGTCCCGGGCCACATGCAACGCCTGGGCAGCGACTATCAGGCCGAACTGCTGGATGCGGCGGCCCAGGCCTGTCGTGGCGGCGTCGCACGCAGCCATATCGTCAGCTATGCCGAGGATGGCGCGCTGCTGGCTGAACTGTTCACCCGCGATGGCAGCGGTACGCTGGTGGCCCAGGAGCAATTCGAGGTGGTGCGCGAAGCGGCCATCGAAGATGTCGGCGGCCTGCTGGACCTGATCAGCCCACTGGAAGAGCAGGGGATTCTGGTGCGTCGCTCCCGCGAAGTGCTGGAACGCGAGATCGAACAGTTCAGCGTGGTCGAGCGCGAAGGCATGATCATCGCCTGCGCGGCGCTGTACCAGATCGCCGATTCGGATGCCGGGGAACTGGCCTGCCTGGCGGTGAACCCGGAATATCGGCACGGTGGCCGGGGCGATGAACTGCTGGAACGAATCGAAACCCGGGCCCGCGCCCAAGGGCTCAAGACGCTGTTCGTACTGACGACCCGGACCGCCCACTGGTTCCGCGAACGTGGTTTCGAGCCCAGCAGCGTCGACCGTCTGCCGGCAGCGCGGGCGTCGCTCTACAACTATCAGCGTAATTCGAAGATCTTCGAAAAAGCCCTGTAGAGCCGTCCTGAACCCTTGCGCGACCGCGATCTTGATTTCAGACAATGAGCAGCTAGTCTGGAACGCTCAAGATCGCACCGTGCGCGAGCCGTCGTGATCAGGATCGAAGCCATTGGAGGCGCCGGAGCCTATTTCGCCGCAGGATGAGCGGACCTCGCAAAAAGCCCGATAAAACACCATTCAGTAATCCTCACTATCGCCGATAAGCCTTTCCACGGCTTGATGACGCTTTGCTGGCAACCATATGTCGAAACGAGCTGAAAACTAACGAAACAATTCTTTTTGGATTTATAGAGAATCCATTATTCTGCGGGCCGGTGTAGCGGGGTTAGACCTTGGTCGTAGTCACAAATGGTTACGATTGACTTGTCAGTCACGGTCTGGCGCTAATCGCGCATCCGCGGATTCCGGGCGTTCGATCCGGAACCAAAGACACACAAGAATTAGAAAACGAGAGGAGCGAAGCATGAACAAGTCCACCTTGGCCCTGGCTGTGGCCGTTGGGGTTTTGGCGCAGCAGGCAGGCGCCGCCGGTTTTATCGAAGACAGCAAGGCTACCTTGGGTCTGCGTAACTTCTACATCAACACGGATAACCGTGATTCGGCTGCTACAACGAACAAGTCTGAAGAATGGGGCCAAGGTTTCGACCTGCGCTTCATTTCCGGCTACACCCAAGGCACCGTCGGCTTCGGTATCGATGCCATCGGCCTGCTGGGTATCAGGCTGGATTCGGGCGGCGGTACCAACGGTGCCTCCAATAACAGCTACGGCGGCACGGTCTTCCCGAGCAAGTCCAACGGCGAAGCGGTGGATAACTTCTCCAGCCTGGGCCTGACCGCCAAGGCAAAGATCTCCCAGACCGAGCTGAAGCTGGGCACCCTGCAGCCAAAACTGCCGGTCATCGTGACCAACGATGGTCGTCTGCTGCCGCAAACCTTCCAGGGTGGCCAGATCACCTCGAACGAGATCAAGGACCTGACGCTCGTCGGCGGCCAGATCGAGCACGCCAAGGGTCGTAACTCCAGCAACAACGAGGAGTTGTCCATTGCCGGTGCGAACGGTCGTACCGCCAGCGGTCGCGACAGCAACAAGTTCATCTACGGTGGCGGTGACTACAAAATCACCAAGGACCTGACTGCCCAGTACTACTACGGCAACCTGGAAGACTTCTACAAGCAACACTTCCTGGGCCTGATCCACAACTGGGCCATCGGCCCGGGTGTCCTGAAGTCCGACCTGCGTTATTTCAACAGCCGCAGCGACGGCGCCAATGGTCATGACTCCACCTACTACACCACTGGCTACTATGGCGGCAGCGTCACCAAGGGCAAGGTCGACAACAACCTGTACAGCGGCCTGTTCCTGTACACCGTTGCCGGTCACACCTTTGGTGGTGGTTACCAGGCGAGCAACGGCGACAGCGATTTCCCTTGGCTGAACCAGGGCGACGGTTCGTCGGCTTACCTGACCACCGACATGCAAATCGCCAAGTTCGCCCGTGCCGGTGAACGTACCTGGCAGGGTCGCTACTCGTACGACTTCGCCAAGCTCGGCGTTCCTGGCTTGACCGCTGGCGTCATCTACCTGCGCGGCGACAACATCGACCACGCCACCGGTGACAAGACCGAGTGGGAACGTGACATCACTGTTGGCTACGTCGTACCGGAAGGTGCGCTGAAGAACGTTGGCGTGATGTGGAAAAACGCTACCTGGCGCAACGACATCCCAGGTCAGCGCGACCAGGATGAAAACCGCCTGATCGTCAGCTACTCGATC
>NZ_JACNDD010000194.1:0-10899 GCF_017351395.1 Pseudomonas sp. FW305-28 | reverse complement strand
GGGATCGTGCACAACAACGTCACGCGCCTGTCGAACCAGCGCAGCATTTTCCACTACGCCACCCAGGCCGGCCTGAGCACAGCGGCTGCGGCGTACCACTGGGTCAGCGAGCTCTACAACACTTCGCCCTTCGTGGCCGGTCGCGACCGTCACACCGACAACCCCGACCTGCCGATTCAATACGGGCATTTCTACTGGAATGACCACTACCCCGATTCCCATCTGTTCGCCGACGCCGAACACCTGCGCCAGCGCTACTTGCCGAACTTCCTGCTGGTGCACCCGATGAACATCGACGACGCCGGCCACAAGCACGGCCTCGACACCCCGCAATACCGCAACAGTGCCCGCTCGGCCGACATCAACCTGGCGGTCTACCTGCAAGCCTGGCTCGACGCCGGTTACCAGGTGCTGGTGACCTCCGACCACGGCATGAACAACGACCGCTCCCACAACGGCCTGCTGGCCGAAGAACGGGAAGTGCCGCTGTTCGTCCTGGGTGACAGCTTCAGTTTCGATCCCGCTGCCGCACCGAGGCAGACCGAGCTGTGCGGCACCATTTGCCAATTGCTCGGCATCGACCACGACAAACCCTATTGCCAGGAGTTACTCAAGTGAACGCCATGACGCGCGGCAAATGGCTGGCAGCGTTGTGCCTGGTGCCCTTCGCGATTTTCTTCATCGTGTTCCAGATCGCCCCGCTGCTCTGGGTGCTGGTCAACAGCCTGGAATCGGAAGAATTCGGCTGGGGCCTGGCCAACTTCAGCAAGATCTTCAGTTCCAAGTTCTACCTGCAAGCCATCCAGCACAGCCTGGAGATCAGCTTCTGGTCCAGTGTGTTCGGCATCGTCATCGCCGTGCTCGGCAGCTACTCACTGCGCCGTGTGGATTCACGGCTGCGCAACTTCGTCAATGCCTTCGCCAACATGACCAGCAACTTCGCCGGCGTGCCCCTGGCCTTCGCCTTCATCATTTTGCTGGGGTTCAACGGCAGCATCACGATCATGCTCAAGCAGGCGGGGATCATCGAGGATTTCAACCTGTATTCGAAAACCGGGCTGATCATTCTCTACACCTACTTCCAGATTCCCCTCGGCGTGCTGCTGCTCTACCCGGCCTTCGACGCCCTGCGCGAAGACTGGCGCGAATCCGCCGAGTTGCTCGGCGCCAGCGGCTGGCAGTTCTGGCGGCACATCGGCTTGCCAGTGCTGACCCCGGCGCTGCTGGGCACCTTCGTGATCCTGCTGGCCAACGCCCTCGGCGCCTACGCCACGGTCTACGCGTTGACCACCGGTAACTTCAACGTGCTGCCGATCCGAATCGCCGCCATGGTCTCCGGCGACATTTCCCTCGACCCTAACCTGGCCAGTGCCCTGGCCGTGGTGCTGGTGGCGTTGATGACCGTGGTGACCATCGTCCATCAGTTGCTGCTCAAGAGGAGCTACCATGTCTCGCGCTGAACCGGGCTCCGTCGGGCTCTATCATCGGGCGGTGGTGTACCTGCTGTTCGCCATCCTGCTGCTGCCCCTGGCCGGCACGCTGGTCTACTCCATCGCCAGCAGTTGGTCGGCCACCGTGCTGCCCAGCGGCTTCACCTTCAAATGGTATGTGCAGTTGTGGAGCGATCCGCGCTTTCTCCACGCCTTCGGTCAATCGTTGCTGGTCTGTGTCGGTGCGCTGGTGCTCTCGGTGGTGTTGATCCTGCCGTTGCTGTTCGTGGTGCACTACCACTTCCCCAAACTCGACGCACTGATGAACATCCTCATCCTGCTGCCGTTCGCGGTGCCGCCCGTGGTGTCGTCGGTGGGGCTGTTGCAACTCTATGGCTCCGGACCGCTGGCGATGGTCGGTACGCCGTGGATCCTGATCGGTTGCTACTTCACCGTCGCCCTGCCGTTCATGTACCGGGCGATCACCAACAACCTGCAAGCCATCAACCTGCGCGACCTGATGGACGCCGCCCAACTGCTTGGCGCCAGCACCTTCCAGGCCGCGTTCCTGGTGGTGCTGCCGAACCTGCGCAAGGGCCTGATGGTGGCGCTGCTGCTGTCCTTCTCGTTCCTGTTCGGCGAATTCGTGTTTGCCAACATCCTCGTCGGCACCCGCTATGAAACCCTGCAGGTCTACCTGAACAACATGCGCAACAGCAGCGGCCACTTCACCAGTGCGCTGGTGATCTCCTATTTCTTCTTCGTACTGGTCCTGACCTGGGCGGCCAATATCTTGAACAAGGACAAAAGCCAATGAGCTACGTCAGCGTCCAACACCTGCAAAAAAGCTATGCCGGCACCCCGGTGTTCAGCGACATCAACTGCGAGATCGCCAAGGGCGAATTCGTCACCCTGCTCGGCCCTTCCGGTTGTGGCAAGTCCACGCTGTTGCGCTGCATTGCCGGCCTGACCGCAGTGGATGCCGGCCAGATCATCCTCGACGGACAGGACATCGTCCCGCTGAGCCCTCAGAAACGCGGCATCGGCATGGTCTTCCAGAGCTACGCCTTGTTCCCGAACATGACCGTGGAGCAAAACGTCGCCTTCGGCCTGCGCATGCAAAAGGTCGACGCCTCGGACAGTCGCCAGCGCGTGCTGGAGATCCTGCGCCTGGTGGAGCTGCACGATTTTGCCGCCCGCTACCCCCATCAACTCTCCGGCGGCCAATGCCAGCGTGTCGCCCTCGCCCGCTCCCTGGTCACGCGGCCGCGCCTGTTGTTGCTGGACGAGCCGCTGTCAGCCCTGGATGCGCGGATTCGCAAGCACTTGCGTGAACAGATCCGACAGATCCAGCGTGAATTGGGCCTGACCACGATTTTCGTCACACATGACCAGGAAGAAGCCCTGACCATGTCTGACCGGATTTTCCTGATGAACCAGGGAAAGATCGTACAAAGCGGCGATGCCGAAACCCTTTACACTGCGCCAGTCGATGTCTTTGCCGCCGGCTTCATCGGCAACTACAACCTGCTGGACGCCGACAGCGCGAGCAAACTGCTGCAGCGGCCGGTGAACGGTCGCATCGCCATCCGCCCCGAGGCCATCGAGCTGAGCCGCAGCGGCCAGGCCGATGCGCTGATCCGCAGCCACAGCCTGCTGGGCAACGTCATCCGCTACCGGGTCGAAGCCCGTGGCGTGGAATTGGTGGTGGATGTGCTCAACCGCTCGGCCGCCGACCTGCACCCCGATGGCGCACGGTTGGCACTTTCCATCGATCCATCGGCGCTGTGTGAGGTAGCCTGATGGCTTTGTTGATTTTGAAAAGGGAAACACGCTGATGGCCCTGGCAATTTTTGATCTGGACGAAACCCTGATCCACGGCGACTGCGCCACCCTCTGGAGTGAACAGATGGGTCGCCTGGGCTGGGTCGATCCCGAGTCGTTCATGCGGCGCAACAACGAGCTGATGGA
The DNA here is from genome assembly GCF_017351395.1 of Pseudomonas sp. FW305-28. Lineage (NCBI taxonomy): Bacteria > Pseudomonadati > Pseudomonadota > Gammaproteobacteria > Pseudomonadales > Pseudomonadaceae > Pseudomonas > Pseudomonas sp. FW305-28. Next base: position 7,498 of record NZ_JACNDD010000194.1, on the reverse strand, counting down.
CGCCTACAGCCACGGCAAGCTGAGCATGGAAGAGTACATGGACTTCAGCCTGGAACCGATGATCGGCCGCACACCGGAGGAAATCGAGCACCTGGTGGCGCCGTGGGTGGAAGACTTCATCGAACCGATCATCTTCAGCGACGCCACCAAGACCATCGCCGAACACCGCAAGGCCGGCGACCGGATCCTGGTGATCTCGGCCTCGGGCACGCATCTGGTCAAGCCGATTGCCGAACGCCTGGGCATCGATGAGATCCTGGCGATCGAGCTTGAAGTGGCCCATGGCGTGTACAGCGGCAAGACCGTGGGCACCCTGACCTACCGCGAAGGCAAGATCGCGCGGTTGCTGGATTGGCTGGATGCCGAGGAGGAGAACCTGGAAGGCGCGAGTTTCTATTCCGACTCGCGCAACGACCTGCCGTTGTTGCTCAAGGTCGATCACCCGCACGTGGTGAACCCGGACCCGGTGTTGAAGGCCCATGCCGAATCGGCCGGGTGGCCAATCCATAGCTGGAAGTGAGCAGCCCGGTGCAGGAGCGGGCTTGCTCGCGATAGCGGTGGATCAGCAGACATTGATTTAGCTGATACACCGCTATCGCGAGCAAGCTCAGCTCCCACGGGCTCAGCTCCCACAGCTTCAGCCCCTAGCCCAGCAGCAGCCACAGGCTCCAGCCGAGCAACAACAATCCGCAGAGACGACTGAGCCAGAGTCCCTGCGGCAGGTTTTTCTCCAGCAGGATGAAGGCACCGATCACTGCCACCCAGAGCAGATTCATCACGCCGACCACGAACAGCAGGCCCATCAGGGCCCAGCAGCAGCCCAGGCAGTAAGCGCCATGGGCCAGGCCCATGCGCCAGCCGCCGAGCACGTCGGGGCGCCAGTAGCTGAGAAGAAAATGCAGCGGCCCGCGACAATGCTCAAGGCAGACCGCCTTGCTTGGCAGCCACTGATAGACGCCTGCGACCAGCAGCAGGCCAGCGCCCAGAGCGGTACTGCTGCTGCGCATCCCCGGACTGAGCAGGGCGAGCCGTTCGAGCGCCCATTGCAGCGCCGTGGCGCCCAGGGCGAAGCCGGCCCAGACCAGACCATAGGCGCTGCAAAACAGCAGCAGGGCCAGGTGTCGCTGCGGTGCCGGCATGCGCTTGCGCAGCATCTGCTGGTAGATCAGCAGCATGGGCACGGCACTGGGCAGCATCATGCCGATCATCATCACCACCCACATGACGAACATCAGCAGCGCATCGCTCAGGCTCCAGGGCATGACCATACCGGCCATTGCCGCATCGGCCATGCCACCCGGCGCACTCATGTCGCGGGCCATGCGCAGCAGCATCAGCCAGGCCAGGACGGTCAGCGCAAGCAGGCAGAGCAGGAACAGCAACTGCTCGCCTGTCAGTCGCTTGCTCGGCGTCGCCGCCCGAGGCCCTGCCATTACGGCTCTATGCCATGGCCGGTGAAGTGTACGTGGGCGAGATGGCTATGACTGCCCTGGGACTGTAGCTTGAGGGCTGAATGCGTCTGGTAGCTGCCGCTGGCGACTTCGGCCTCAAGGAACTCGAAGCCGTTGGGCAGGGACAGGCGGACTCGATGAGGTGAGCCGTCGATCGGGCTACGGATCGGCTCGCCGCTGGCCTGCAGCACGCCTGGAATGTCCAGGTGCGCCAAGCGCTGATCGACATCGATGGATAGGGTGATGGGCACGAACAGCGGTTCGAATGCTTCACTCATGGTGCTGCTGAACACCTGGAACACGTTGGCCCCGGGGTCGCTCTCCAGGCCAGAGAGGATGGTCAGCAGGGCCTGGCGTTGCGCCTCGTCGGCGCGTTCATCGATGAACACCTGACAACTGCCGTTACCCTCATGAATGGCGCCCGGCCAAGCGAAGGTGGCAGCCCAGCACAAACCTCCCAGCGCCACCTGATTGAAATACCCGTGCTCCACTCGCATCGACGCCACCGCCTGGCAGTGGCCCCGGGTCGGTGGCGCATCGAATTGACAAGGACAGCCCCAATTACAGTTGCAGGCAACGAATTCGACGCCCTGCATGCGCCATTCGGCGATGGCCATGATCAACCTCTTCACCTGGCGGGTGAAATGAAAGCTGCGGTTACCCCCATCCCCCCTTAATTAACGCTAGCAGGGGGCGCGCATCGGGTACGGGCTGCCGACCAAAGGTCCGCTTGCCCGTGGTCGCCGGTCAACGGTGCAAGCCACTGTCAATTGGGATGAAGGTGCCCGTCATCTCGGTGCAAGCATGCAAATGCTCCTGCAAATAAAGACACCTGTGGGAGCGAGCTTGCTCGAGATGACGGTCGCACACTCAACAACTTTGTTGACTGTCACACCGCTATCGCGAGCAAGCTCGCTCCCACAAGTCTGCGCAAAGTCAGCTCAGGCTCTCATCGATCAGCAACACCAACTTGCCCGATACCTGGTTGGTCGCCAGCTCCGCGAACGCCGCTTCGGCGTCCTTGATTGCGAAGGTCCGGGCCAACTGCGGGCTCAGGCGCTTGTCGGCAAACAGCGGCCACACCTGTTGCCCCAGCTCACTGATCAAGTCAGCCTTGAACTGATCGTCACGGCTGCGCAGGGTCGAGCCCAACAGTTGGATGCGCTTGCCCAGCACCTGGGCCAGATCGAGCTCGGTCGAGCGCCCCCCCATCAGGCCGATCAACACCCAACGGCCGTCAACTGACAAAAGTTTCACGTTGAGCTTGGCGTAGCTGCCACCCACCGGATCGAGGATCACGTCGAAGGGAGCGAGGTCGTTCAAACCCTCCAGGCCATCGGTGCGTACCACGCCGCCCTGGGCGCCCAAGGCCTCGCAATAAGACAGCCGTTCGGTCGAACCGACACTGACCCAGCACGGGTTGCCGAACGCCTTGCACAGCTGGATCGCGGCCGAACCGACGCCGCTGGCCCCGGCATGCAGCAGCACTTTCTCGCCCGGCTTGAGCGCTGCCAGCTGGAACAGATTCAACCACGCGGTGCTGTAGACCTCAGGCAGCGCGGCCGCTTCAGCCAAGGACAAGCCCTCGGGCACCGGCAGCACGTGACGGCCATCGACCACCACCTCCTCGGCCATCCCACCGCCGGCCAGCAGCGCACAAACGCGGTCACCCACCTGCCAGGACGAGCCCGGCCCGACCTCGCTGATCACCCCGGAACACTCCAGCCCCAACACCTGGCTGGCGCCGGGTGGTGGCGGGTAAAGCCCGGCTTTTTGCAACAAATCGGCCCGATTCAGGCCGGCGGCCGCCACACGGATGCGAACTTGCCCCACATCACACGTCGGGCTCGGCTCATCTGCCCATACCACTTGGCCTTCAACGCCTTGCAATGCTTTCACGGTGCCTCCATAGTGAGTCTCGACTGGGCCCGCTGCTTCAACGCCGGGCTTTCTTGCATTATGCGCCCGGGCCACATGGAACCGGCGACTTCAAAGACGGCCTAATATGCGTTATCAATTGTCCCTGCGTCGAATCAGCATGAAGCACCTGTTCCCCAGCACCGCCCTCGCGCTCGTCATTGGCCTCGGCCTGTTACCGTTGTCGAACGATACGTTCGCAGCCAACAGCTGGGACAAGCTTCAGCCCGATCGCGACGAAGTGATTGCCAGCCTTAATGTCGTCGAATTGCTCAAGCGCCATCACTACAGCAAGCCGCCGCTCGATGACGCGCGCTCGGTCATCATCTATGACAGCTATTTGAAGCTGCTCGATCCGTCCCGCAGTTATTTCCTGGCCAGCGACATCGCCGAATTCGACAAGTGGAAAACCCAGTTCGACGATTTCCTCAAGAGCGGCGACCTGAACGCCGGGTTCACCATCTACAAGCGCTACCTGGACCGCGTGAAGGCGCGTCTGGACTACGCCCTTGCCGAGCTGAACAAGGGCGTCGACAAAATCGATTTCAATACCAAGGAAACCTTGCAGGTCGACCGCAAGGACGCCCCTTGGCTCAAAAGCACAGCCGAACTCGATGACCTGTGGCGCAAGCGCGTCAAGGACGAAGTGCTGCGCATGAAGATCGCCGGCAAGGATCCCAAGCAGATCCAGGAAACCCTGACCAAGCGCTACAAGAACCAATTGGCGCGCCTGGACCAGACCCGCGCCGAGGACATTTTCCAGGCGTACATCAACACCTTTGCCATGTCCTACGACCCGCACACCAACTATCTGTCGCCGGATAACGCGGAAAACTTCGACATCAACATGAGCCTGTCCCTGGAAGGCATCGGTGCCGTGCTGCAAAGCGACAACGACCAGGTGAAGATCGTGCGCCTGGTTCCGGCGGGTCCCGCTGACAAAACCAAACAGGTCAGCCCGGCGGACAAGATCATCGGTGTCGCCCAAGGCAACAAGGAAATGGTCGACGTGGTCGGCTGGCGCCTCGACGAAGTGGTCAAGCTGATCCGCGGCCCGAAAGGCTCGGTGGTGCGCCTGGAAGTCATCCCGGCCAGCAACGCGCCGAACGACCAGACCAGCAAAATCGTGGCCATCACCCGTGAAGCGGTGAAACTGGAAGAACAGGCGGCGAAGAAATCGGTCCTCAACCTCAAGCAGGACGGCAAGGACTACAAGCTCGGCATCATTGAGATCCCGGCTTTCTACCTGGACTTCAAGGCCTTCCGCGCCGGGGATCCGGACTACAAGAGCACCACTCGTGACGTCAAGAAGCTGCTGACCGAGCTGCAGAAGGAAAAGGTCGACGGCGTGGTCATCGACTTGCGCAACAACGGCGGCGGCTCCCTGCAGGAAGCCACCGAGCTGACCAGCCTGTTCATCGACAAGGGCCCGACCGTGCTCGTGCGTAACGCCGATGGCCGAGTGGATGTGCTGGAAGACGAAAACCCGGGCGCGTTCTACAAGGGGCCGATGGCCTTGCTGGTCAACCGCTTGTCGGCGTCGGCCTCGGAGATTTTCGCCGGTGCCATGCAGGACTATCACCGGGCACTGATCATCGGCGGCCAGACCTTCGGCAAAGGCACCGTGCAGACCATCCAGCCGCTCAACCATGGCGAGCTGAAGCTGACCCTGGCGAAGTTCTACCGGGTGTCCGGCCAGAGCACCCAGCATCAGGGCGTACTGCCTGACATCGATTACCCCTCGATCATCGACACCAAGGAAATCGGTGAAAGCGCCCTGCCCGAAGCCATGCCGTGGGACACCATCCGGCCGGCGATCAAACCGGCCGTTGACCCGTTCAAGCCGTTCCTGGCCCAACTCAAGTCCGACCACGACGCGCGCTCGGCCCAGGATGCGGAGTTCGTGTTCATCCGCGACAAGCTGGCCCTGGCGCAGAAGTTGATGATGGAGAAAACCGTCACCCTCAACGAAACCGACCGTCGTGCACAGCATGCCGACATCGAGGCCAAGCAACTGGCCATGGAAAACCTGCGTCGCAAGGCCAAGGGCGAAGAACCTCTCAAAGAGCTGAAGAAAGAAGACGAAGACCTGATCACCGAGCCGGAGAAAACCAAGCCGGAAGACGATGCCTACCTGAGCGAGACCGGGCGGATCCTGCTGGATTACCTGAAACTCAATACGGCGATCGCCAAGCACTAAGATGATGGCCATTTAATGGTGATGCTTGTCGGAGTGTCATCAAACTGACATCAGTCTGTCGTGAAATACAGGACTGGGTGCCCCGCACCCGGTCCTTTTTTTATCGCCAGAGATTGCCATGACCACGACAGAACAGCTGAGTGCCTTGAGTTCGATCCTGGCTCAAAGCGGTTTGCACAGTCTGTTCCAACCGATCATCTGTCTTTCCGAAAGGCGCATCGTGGGCTATGAAGCCTTGACCCGCGGCCCTTCCAACAGCCCGCTGCACTCGCCCATCGCGCTGCTCTCCGTGGCGCGCCAGGCCGGACGCCTCAGCGAGCTGGAGCTGGCCTGCCGCCGCAGCGCCTGCCAACGCTTCAACGAGCAAAAACTGCCGGGCAAGCTATTTCTCAACGTCTCGCCCGAGTCCCTGCTGGAATCCGCGCACCAGACGGGGCGCACCCTGCAATTGCTGCAAGACTTCGGCATCGCACCCAGCCAGGTGGTGATCGAGCTGACCGAACAGACCCCTATCGATGACTTCCAGCTCCTGCAAACCGCCCTGCATCACTACCGGGCCATGGGTTTCTCGATTGCCCTGGACGACCTCGGCGCCGGTTATTCGAGCCTGCGGCTGTGGTCCGAATTGCGACCCGACTATGTGAAGATCGACCGGCATTTCATCGACGGCATCCATCAGGACGCCCTCAAGCGCGAGTTCGTGGGCTCGATCCTGAAAATCGCCCGGGCTTCCCGCGCCCAGGTGATTGCCGAGGGAATCGAACTGCCGGAAGAACTGGCGGTGCTGATCGAAATGGGTGTCGATCTGGTCCAGGGTTATCTGCTGGCCCGCCCCCAGGAACAACCGTCACGCGATGCCAGGGCGCTGATGCCCAGGCAGGACAGCGGCGTGGCGGCGCTGAGCGATGAGATCAACGACCTCAGTGCGCTGCTCAACGAACAACCGGCGATGGCCCACGACACACCGACCGCCACCGTGCTGGAAGCGTTTCGGCGCCAGGCCAACCTCAACTCCCTGGCGGTACTGGACAATCAGAACCAGCCCTGCGGCATCGTCCATCGCCATTCACTCTCCGATGCCTTGCTCAAACCCTTCGCCACCGACCTGTTCGCCCGCAAGCCTATCAGCCGGCTGATGAGCGATGACTTTCTCGCGGTGGAGTTGAACCAATCGCTGCAACAAGTCAGTCGCCTGATCACCAGCCGCGCCCGACAACGCATCGAAGAAGACTTCATCATCACCCTCAACGGCAGCTACCTGGGCCTGGGTCGGGTAATCGATGTGCTCAAGCTCATCACCGAGCTGAAAATCCAACAGGCCCGCTACGCCAACCCATTGACCCTGCTGCCGGGCAACGTCCCGATCCAGCAATGCCTCACGCGCCTGCTGCAACAACGGCAGGAATCGGTGATCTGTTACGTGGACATCGACAGTTTCAAACCCTTCAACGACATCTACGGCTACGGCCGCGGCGACGAAGTCCTGCTGTGCCTGGCCCAATGCCTGAACGAACGCATCGACCCCAGCCGCGACTTCGTCGGCCACATCGGCGGCGACGACTTCCTGCTGGTCCTCGGCCCGGAAGACTGGCGCAAACGCCTGGACCAATTGCTGAGCGACTTCCAGACCCATTGCCGGCGCTTCTACCGGCCTGAACATCTGGAGGCGGGGTGCTTTACCGCACTGAATCGACAGGGGGTTCGCCAGGATTTTGCGCTGTTGTCGCTGTCGATTGGGGTGGTGCATCTGCGCGCCGAGGCCTGCGAGAAACTGGATGCCAGCCAACTGGCGGAACTGGCTTCCCAGGCCAAGCACCATGCCAAGGAGATTTTGGGGGGGAGTGTGTATTTAGTAGATGGTTTGGCTGAGCGGGAGGCTGTGGTGGAGTTGGGGTTGTCGGTGTAAGCGGACTCTCCATTCACCACGGCC
>NZ_JACNDD010000193.1:0-10943 GCF_017351395.1 Pseudomonas sp. FW305-28 | reverse complement strand
ACGCCACCCCGGCGTCGCAGTGGAACAACAAAAACAATCACTGTGAGGGATACCGCTATGTCCGAGCATGTTCAGCCCCTGGAAGCCACGCGCAGCGCCGGCACCAGCCAGGAAACCCAGAAAGTCATCTTCGCCTCGTCCCTGGGGACGGTGTTCGAGTGGTACGACTTTTTCCTCTATGGCGCCCTGGCGGCGGTGATCAGCAAGCAGTTCTTCGCCGGGGTCAACGACACCACCGCGTTCATCTTCGCCCTGATGGCCTTCGCCGCCGGTTTCATCGTGCGGCCGTTCGGGGCACTGGTGTTCGGTCGGTTGGGGGACATGATCGGGCGCAAGTACACGTTCCTGGCCACCATCATCCTCATGGGCCTGGCGACGTTCTGCGTCGGACTGCTGCCCAACTACGCCAGCATCGGCATCGCCGCGCCAATCATCCTGGTGGTATTGCGCATGCTCCAGGGCCTGGCCCTGGGCGGCGAGTACGGCGGCGCGGCGACCTATGTCGCCGAGCATGCGCCGATGGGCAAGCGCGGTTTCCATACCAGTTGGATTCAGTCCACCGCCACGTTGGGGCTGTTGCTCTCGCTGCTGGTGGTGCTGGGCTGCCGCTACTTCACTGGCGATCAGTTCGAAGTCTGGGGCTGGCGCATTCCGTTCCTGCTGTCGATCCTGCTGCTGGGCATCTCCACCTGGATTCGCCTGAGCCTGCACGAGTCGCCGGCCTTCCTGAAAATGAAAGAAGAAGGCAAGTGCTGCAAGGCGCCGATCCGCGAATCCTTCGGCAAATGGGAAAACCTGAAGGTGGTGCTGATCGCCCTGTTCAGCATCAATGCCGGGCAAGCGGTGACCTTCTACGCCGCGCAGTTCTACGTGCTGTTTTTCCTCACCCAGTTCCTGAAGATGGACCCAGCCCTGGCCAACAGCCTGCTGATTGTCAGCGTGGTGATTGGTGCGCCGTTCTTCATCTTTTTCGGCTGGCTGTCGGACAAGGTCGGGCGCAAACCGGTGCTGATGATCGGCCTGCTGCTGGCGACTGCCCTGTACTTTCCGATCTTCAAGACCCTGGCCCACTACGCCAACCCGGCCATCGACCAGGCCAGCCGCCAGGCGCCGATCACCGTGGTCGCCGACCCGGCCACCTGTACCTTCCAGTTCGACCCGGTGGGCAAGGCGCGTTTCGACAGCCCGTGCGACAAGGTCAAGACCTTCCTGGTCAAGCAAGGCCTGCCCTACAGCAGCGTCGCGGCCCCGGCCGGCAGCGCGGTGCAGGTCAGCGTCGGTGACGTGAAACTCGAAGGTTACGACGAAGCCGCCCTGCGCGGCGCAGTGACCCTGGCCGGCTACCCGCAGCAGGCCGACGCCCAGCAGATCAACCGGCCGATGATCGTGGCCTTGATCGTCGCGCTGATCATCATCTCGGCGATGTGCTACGGACCGCTGGCGGCGTTGATGGTCGAACTGTTCCCGACCCGGATCCGCTACACCTCCATGTCCCTGCCCTACCACATCGGCAACGGCTGGTTCGGCGGTTTCCTGCCCACCGTGTCGTTTGCCCTGGTGGTCTATACCGGGGATATTTTCTACGGGCTGTGGTACCCGGTGGTGATCACCGGGGTGAGCCTGGTGGTGGGCATGATCTGCCTGCGGGAAACCCGCAACGTGGACCTGGATACCAACTGAGGGCAAAACCGTGGCGAGGGCATTGGCGCCCTCGCCACCGGTTCAGAAGCGCCCCTTCAAGGTCATCGTGAAGTTGCGCGGCTCACCGTAATAGTTACCGAAGCTCTCGGTGCCGATGGTGGTGTAGTAGCGCTTGTCGAACAGGTTGTTGCCATTGAGGGCCACCGACCAGGTGTCATCGATGCGGTAGCCAACGCGGCCGTTCCACACGGCATAACCGGCCTGGGTGATCTTCTCGTCCGTCGCCGGCGATACGCGGAAATTGTCGCTCTGGGCATTGACCCCGGCACCGACACTGAACCGTTCGAACGCCCCGCCGAGGGCATAATCGCTCCACAGGCGCAGCACATGGCGCGGCACGTAGCTGTTGAACGAGCCGCCGTTGAGGCTGGTGTCAATGTCGTCGAGGGTCTTGGTCTGGGTGTAGGTGTAGCCGGCCAGCAGTTGCAGGCGCTCGATGACTTCACCGCTGATCTCGGCTTCGAAACCCTGGGCGCGCACCTTGCCAGCGTTCTCGTAGCAGTAGCCGTCCGAGGACGCGCAACTGGAGTTGTAGTCAGTCTGGGCCTGGTCTTTCTGCAGCGTGCGGAACAGGTTGAAGGCGCTGTTCAGGCGTCCCTCGAACCACTCGCCCTTGATCCCCAGCTCATAACTCTCGCCCACCAGGGGCTTGAGTGCCGAGCCGCTTTCGGAACGGTAGTTGCCCTGGGGCGTGAAGATATCCGAATAGCTGGCATAGGCCGTCAGGTACTCATTGAGGTCCAACAACACGGCGGCAAACGGCGTGACTTGCCCCGTCTCCGTGCTCTTGGCGTGCTCCGTACCGCCTGTGAGGAACACCGAGTCGGTCTTGGAGCTGTACCAGCTCACCCGGCTGCCGACGACAAACGTCAAGGGGTCAGCCAGTTTCAGCCGCAGGGTCGAATACATGCCTTGCTGCTCGGTCACGGTCTTGACCGGACCTCCGCGCGTCGAGTTTTCGATGAAGTAACTGTCGTCCGGTTCGGGAATATGTCGGTCCGGATCGAACACATTCTGCTTCTGTGGCAACAGCGCCACCGAGAAAAAATCATCCTTGTCCGAACGACTGGCGTTGAAACCGACGATCAACTCATGTTGCTGCCCCAGGGCGTCGAACTTGCCGTCCAGGTAGGCGTCGAAGCCGTAATCGACCTGGTCATAGTCATACATGCTGCCCAGCATGTTGGTGGTCGAGGTGCCTGGCGCCACCGAGCCCGATGCAAACGCGTATTTGATGTCCTGGGTATTTTTCGTATAGACACTGGCGACCTTCACGGCCCAGTCGTCGTTGAGCTGATGCTTGAGATCGCCGAACACCGTGGTCCGCTGGCTGCGCCAGGTGTTCCACGAGGGGTCCAGGCAAGTGGAACGACTGAGTTTCAGATCGCTGCCGTCCCGGTAGCGCGGAAGCCCGCCCCAGCACGGGCTTGCATCGACGTCCTCGTAGGCTACGCCCAGGCCGAGCGTCGTGTCGGGCGACAGGTCGAAGTCCAGGGCGCCGTAGTAGATCTGGTCCTTGCGCCGGGCATCATCGTAGAAATAGTGCCGGCTCTGCTCGGCGATCACCGCCCTGCCCCGCACGGTGCCGGCGTCATTCAACGGGCCACCGGTATCGACCTGCCCGCGGTAATTGTCCCAGGTCCCCCCGGACAGGCTGAGCTCGGTCTGCGCCGTGGCCTGGCCGCGTTTACGAACGAAGTTGACGCCGCCGGACGTGCCGCCCGCCCCCTTCATCATCCCGGCGGCGCCGCGCAGCACTTCGACCCGGTCGTAATAGGCCATGTCGCTGCTGAAACTGTCGGCTTGGACATAACTGTTGCCCATGTCCAGCGGAACGCCGTCGTATTGATACTGGCCAGACATGCGGAACCCGCGGGAATAGAAATACTTGCCGCCCATGGTCGAGTCGTAGACGGTGATGCCCGGGGTCTTTTCCATGACTTGATCGATGGTATTGAGGTTCTGGTCATCGAGCATCTTGCGGGTAATCACCGTCACCGATTGCGGCGTTTCGCGCAGGGAGTGCTCACCCTTGCCAATGGTGACCGCCCCCGTCGTGTAGGAGTGACTGTCCTCGGTGGTCGCCCCGAGCCGCTGTGCCTCGATGGTGGTGGCGTCCAATTCCAATGCCGAACCGCTGACCGGCGCGGGGCGCAGCACGTACGTGCCGTTGGCCTGGAGGGCGGCTTGCAGGCCACTGCCGCCAAGAATGCGGGCAAAGCCGTCGCCCACGCCGAAAGCCCCCTTCAGGCCGGGGGATTGCAAGTCTCCGAGTTGCCGGGCATCAAACGAAATGGCGACACCGGCGGCGCTGGAGAAACGGGTCAGCACATCCACCAGGCGACCAGCGCCGATATCGTAGGCCTGCACCGCGCGCTGCTGCGCCGCAGCCGCTGGAACCGGGCTGGCGTTCACGACCGTGACGCCGGCGGTCGTGACCGCCAGCAAGCTGATTTTCACTGCAAACACCAGACGGCCTGGCGCGCTCACCCAAGTCATACTTCCCCTCCCCAAAACGGTCGATAAAAACTCACTGAGGAAGAGCCGAACGATGGGGACGAAAAGTGCAGGGGCTGATTTTTTTATTGCGTAGCATTACCGCCGATGGCCAGCGGAGACCTGGACCCAGAATCGGCTATAGCGGGTCACTCGCAACGAAAAGCCGCTTTCCAGCGCGGCCAGGGCGAGATCGGTGTTATCGACGGGAAACACACCGGAAACCTTCAAGTCGCCAATCGCCGGATCCCAACGCAGCACACCGGGGCGATAGCGCGACAGTTCCTCCAGCAGCGCCGCCAGGGGACGGTCAATGGCGATGATGCTTCCCTTCTGCCAGGCACCGACCGACACATCGTTGCCGCGCAGCGCCCCCAACGACTGTTCGTTGAAATCCAGGCGCTGGCCGGCTTCGACCCGCATCCTTGAGCCACTTGCCAACAGGCTCACCTCGACCGCTTTCTCCAGCACCGCCACTTCGCCGCCCCACGCCTGGCTGCGGACGATAAACCGCGTGCCCAGCGCCAGCACCTCGGCCGGTCCCGTGACCACCTTGAACGGACGTCGCAAGGGATCGACCGCCGTCGTCACGAGCACCTCGCCCCGCAACAGCTCCAGGCGCCGCTGCTGTCCATCGAAACGAACATTGATCGAGGTGTCGGTGTTGAGCAGGACCGTGCTGCCATCGGCCAGCTGGAACGCGCGACGCTCGCCCACTGCGGTGCGGTAATCACAAAACAGGTTCTGGGTTGCCTGGCTGCGCCAGCCCAGCCAGCCCAGGCCGCCGGCGGACGTCAGCAGCAAGGCGCTGCGCAACACCTGGCGCCGGGATCGCTGGTGGGTGTCGCTCAGGGTCGGTGCCGCCAGGGCACCCGGCACACTCGCCATCTGCTCGGCCACCGCGGCCATGCGCTGCCAGGCCTGGCTGTGCAAGGGATCGGCGGCCAGCCAGGTGCGCCAATCGGTCCGGTCCGCGTCGGTCGCAATACCGGAATGCAGCCGGGCATACCACCGCGCCGCCACGCGGATGGCTTGCAACTCGTCGGGGGGCAGGTTCATGAAAGCTGCAATTGAATTTGCATCAGGCAGCAATGTTCCATGGCCTTGGCCATGTGGTTGTTGACCGTGCGGACGCTGACGCCCAGGCGCTCGGCGATTTGCGGGTACGTCAGGCCATCGAACTGCGACAGGATGAACGCTTGCCTGACGCGCGGCCCCAGCCCCAGGAGCAGACGGTCGATCTCCATCAGGGCCTGGAGCAGGATCGCCTGCTCTTCCAGCGATGGGTGCTGCTCTTGCGGCATGGCGGCCAAGGCTTCGAGGTAGGATTGCTCCAGCGAGCGCCGGCGAAACAGGTCGATCAACAGCCCTTTGGCGATCATTGACAGGTACGGTCGCGGCTCGCGGATATCCAGCGCGGTGCGCGCCTTGATGACTCGCACAAACGTATCCTGGGTCAGGTCGGCGGCATCGAACGTGTTGCCCAAGCGCTTGCGCAACCAGCCCTGGAGCCAATTGTGATGATCACTGTACAGAACGTCGACAGCACTGCGTAGGGACAGATCGTTGGCGGGCATGGCAATGGAATAATTCGCGACTGATAATGACTCGCATTGTCATGGAGCCCATCGCCGCTTGCAACCCAAACGTGCCTGGCCGCCGCCACCCTCTGGGATTACTCAGTGCATCGCGTGATTTTTCACCGTGCTCTCCACCAGATCCAGCATCTGGCCCAGGGCCCAGGGCTTGGCGATGAACGACGCGTGGTGCTTGATCCCGGCGCTTTCCGGCGTTTCGAAGCCGGACATGATCAGCAGCGGGATCTGCGGCCAGCGGTCTCCGGTCAGGTTGGCCAGGTCGGCACCGTCGATCTTGCCGGGCATGGTAATGTCGGTGAGCAACAGATCGACGAAATGGGCGCTCCTTTCGAGGAACTCCAAAGCATCGTCAGCGCTTTTCTGAGGCTCCACGACAAATCCTTCTTCCTCGAGGATTTCACAGAGAAACTCCAGGATAGTCGGATCATCTTCCACCACGAGAATCAAACGCGTAGTCGCCTGGCCGTTGCCATTGGGCATCGAATTCATGAAAGTGACTCTCCTTGACCTCATAAACCTTCTTTGCGGTTTCAACCGCCTTGAAGTTATGAGCCATACCCCTGCGAGAAATTCATTCTGCATGCCGACAGAACGGCCGAATGTCTCGCCAGACACCCTTGGCAACGCAGCGCAACGCTTTTATCTGTATATCCATACAGATAAAACTTGCCCTTGTGCGCATCCATGACCATGCTACAGCCCCATGAAATCTGCTCAGGAAAAGGGCGCCATGCAGCTGTACCTGTGTGAAAAACCGTCCCAGGCCAAGGACATCGCCGCGGTGCTCGGTGCCACGCGCCGTGGCGACGGTTGCTGGCTGGGTCCTGGCATCACGGTCACCTGGTGCATCGGCCATCTGCTGGAAACCGCCCCACCCGACGCCTACGACGCGCGCTACAAGCGCTGGGTCCTGGCCGACCTGCCCATCGTGCCTGCGCAATGGAAAATGACCGTCAAGCCGAAAACCGCCAGCCAGTACAAGGCGGTCAAGCGCCTGCTGGGGGAAGCGAAGGAACTGGTGATCGCCACCGACGCCGACCGCGAAGGCGAAATGATCGCCCGGGAGTTGGTGGAGCATTGCCGGTATCGCGGACCGATCCGACGGCTATGGCTATCAGCCCTGGACGAAGCATCGATCCGCAAGGCCCTGGCCGCCCTCAAGCCGGGCGTCGAAACCTTCAACCTGTATCATTCGGCCCTGGGCCGCTCCCGGGCCGACTGGCTGATCGGCATGAACATGAGTCGCCTGTTCACCTTGCTGGGGCGCCAGTCCGGCTACCAGGGCGTGTTGCCGGTAGGCCGCGTGCAGACGCCGACGCTGCGACTGGTGGTGGACCGCGACCGCAGCATCGCCAACTTCGTGCCGGTCGCCTATTGGGCCATCGACGTGCAGCTCAGCCATGAAGGCACGGCGTTCACCGCCCAGTGGCGCGCCGACCCGGATGCCTGCGACGACCAGGAACGCTGCCTGAACCAGGCCCTGGCCCGGGACGCGGCCCAGGCCATGGGCAACGCCACCACCGCCCGGACACTGAAGGTGCGTACCGAACGCCTGCGCGAAGCGGCGCCGTTGCCCTTCGACCTGGGCACCCTGCAGGAAGTCTGCTCGAAGAAACTCGGCCTCGGCGCCCAGGAAACCCTGGACATTGCCCAGTCGCTCTACGAGACCTACAAGCTCATCACCTACCCCCGCAGCGATTGCGGTTTCCTGCCCTTGAGCCAGCACAGCGAAGCACCGGCCATCCTGGCCGCCCTCGCCCAGGCCGACCCGAGCCTCGCGCCGCTGCGCGAGCATTTGCAACCGCAGCGCAAATCCCGGGCCTGGAACGACGCCAAGGTCAGTGCCCACCACGGCATCATTCCCACCGCCGCCGCCAGGAACCTCGACAAACTCGCCGGCAAGCAGCGTGCGGTCTATACGTTGATTCGCGCGCGCTACCTGGCGCAGTTCCTGCCCAACCACGAATACGACCGGACCCAGGCCGACTTCGACTGTGCCGGCCAGGCGCTGCGTGCCGTGGGCAAGCAGATCGTCGAACCCGGCTGGAAACGCGCCCTGCCCGAAGCGCTGGCGCCGGCAAAGGGCCGTGAAGCACCGGCACCGCAAACCTTACCGGCACTGGCCGAAGGTCGCGATTGCACGGTGGACGAGGTGAAACCCAAGGACCTATGGACCCAGCCGCCCAAGCCCTTCACTGAAGGCGACCTGATCAAGGCGATGAAGAATGTCGCCAAACTGGTGGAAGACCCGTTGCTCAAGCAGAAGCTCAAGGACACCACCGGCATCGGCACCGAAGCGACCCGAGCCTCGATCATCCAGGGGCTACTCGACCGCGGTTACCTGGTGAAGAACGGCAAGGCCCTGTCCGCCACACCGGCGGCCTTCAGCCTCATCGACGCCGTGCCCCGGGCCATCGCCGACCCGGGCACCACCGCCATCTGGGAGCAGGCCCTGGACATGGTGCAAAGCGGTGAAATGAGCCTGGAAGAATTCGTGACCCGGCAAGCCGCCTGGATGAGCAAGCACGTCGCCCGCTGCCAGGGCATGAGCCTGACCATCAGCGGCCCGGCCAGCCCCGCCGGGCGTGGCGCAACGCCATGGAAAAACAAACGCAAGCCGACCAAGCGCAAGACCGGCGGCGCACCGCGCAAGGCCAACAAAAATCAGCCCACCTGATTCCCCTGTGGGAGCGAGCTTGCTCGCGATGACGGTGAATCAGCCATCAGATAATTGACTGACACACCGCCATCGCGAGCAAGCTCGCTCCCACATTGATTGTGTGTCTGACCGGAAATCCTCATACCCAAACCATTTTGTCCGACAATATGTAGTGAACAAAAATAATCACTACAAAACCGTTGACGCCTCCGATTTGCCCTTGCATGATGCAGACGTCTCCCCGATCGGGAGTACAGGCAACTGTTTGAGCAAGCTCGTCTGACCGCCGAGCTGTTTTTTGGATAAGGGACTGCCCACAAGGCAGATTGAAGGTGCTGACCTGGCATGATCGTCCGGTAACAAGGACGAGAAACGTCGGCGAAGATCCTCATGACGCGCGTGGTCGACCCTCGAAAGTTGACACTGCCTGATGATTCTTCGCTGTTTCTCTTCGTTGTAGCGCATTTGCGTAGCAGCCCTTCGATAACACTACACAACCGATGCACGACCCCGTCGAAGTTCGACGGACGAACGCTGACGGCCTGGTTTCGGTAGCAGGCAGGCACTTACCGAGTAGCGAAGTTTTTGCGAACCACCAGACAGATCAACCAAATGGTCAAGGGGCTTACACATGAATCTGAATAATCAACCATCTATTGATGAACTGGCTCGCATGTTCGCCGCACACAAGGACACACTCGACAGCCATATCCTGTGGATCAGCAAGACTGGCCAGGTCCATATGGACTGCCTGTCGCCCTACACCCAAGAAGACGAGTTCGAAAAGAACACGCAAGAACTGTGTGCCCGGCTGAAGATGTACCGCCGTGGCCAGGGCTACGTCGGCAAGAAGGCCGCGGCTGACAAAGACTTCATGGGCCGCGTGCTGCAAACGCTGACCCAGGCCTGGCAGTCGATGCAGAACACTTCCGAGGTCCGGGTCATCGACCGCCTCTGCTGATATCCCCTAACGAAAAGGCCCGCGCCTGAATCAGGAGCGGGCCTTTTTTATGCGGCAGGAAACTAGAACACCGACCAGCCGATCCGTTGGCTCATCAACTCCAGCGCCGCCATGCCGGCCAGGGAGTTGCCGGCGGCGTTGAGTTCAGGCGACCAGACGCATACGGTAAACCGTCCCGGCACCACGGCGACAATCCCGCCACCGACACCGCTCTTGCCCGGCAGGCCGACGCGATAAGCAAAGTTGCCGGCCTCATCGTAAAGGCCGCTGGTGGCCATGATGGAATTGACCTGTTGGGTCTGCCGGGCGCTGAGGATCTGCTCGCCGCTGTGTTTGCAGAACCCGTCGTTGGCCAGGAAGCAGAATGCCCGCGCCAGATCGATGCAGCTCATCCGCAAGGCACAATGGCTGAAATAACTGCGCAACACCGCTTCCACGTCGTTATGGAAGTTGCCGAACGACTGCATCAGGTACGCCATCGCTGCGTTGCGGGCGCGGTGCTGGTATTCCGACTCGGCGACCTTGCCGTCCACCATGACCTGGGGGTTACCCGACAGGCGGCGCACAAAATCGCGCATCGACAGCGCCGGCGCGGCGAAACGCGACTGGTTGATATCACAAATCACCAACGCGCCGGCATTGATGAACGGATTGCGCGGCCGGCCGCGCTCGAACTCCAGTTGTACCAGGGAGTTGAAGGGCTGGCCGGATGGCTCATGACCCAGGCGCTCCCAGATCGCTTCGCCGGAATGCCCGATGGCCTGCACCAGGCTGAACACCTTGGAAATACTCTGCACCGAAAACGCTGTTTCGGCGTCGCCGGCACAATACAACTCGCCATCATTGCCATACACGGCAATACCCAACTGGTTGGGTACCACCGTGCCGAGGGCAGGAATGTAATCGGCGACCTTGCCCTGACCGATCAGGGGGCGAACCGCATCGAGGATCTCGTTCAACAGTGCTTGCATATGCGCGGGGTCCAGTCATTCCCCGTTCGAGTGCGGGGATACAGACGCTAGACGCTGGTGGGCGGGGTCAGAGCACACTGATTATCAAGCTTCAGGCACACAACCCTTGCTCCCACAGGATGCAAGCGTCTTCATCGAGCGGTCTATAGTTCAAAGGATCAATCGGCAGGAGTAGACGATGCGTCAGATCATGCAAAAAGAACCCTGGTGGGCCTCGCCGCCCCAGCCCGGGCAGGATGAAAGCGAGCTGGAATGGGGGTGGCTGGTGATCTACAGCGAAGGCGAGCCGCGCTTCGAGTTCATCAAGGAACGCCCATCGGACGAGCAGATCCGCCATCGCAAGGGTTGTCGCGTCACGCTCGGATCAGAATGAACCGTCCCGTCACGGCTTGATGTCCGGCAATGCCACCGCTCGATTGGCCAGGTCCGCCTCCACCAGGTTGCCTTCTATTTCCTCGTCCAGGTAGTACACCGGTGCCATCACCCCGCTGAGGGGATGCTTGAGTGACTTGAACCACGCCTCGTCGAACGCAGCGCTCAGGCTTTTGCGGATCTGC
>NZ_JACNDD010000192.1:0-10960 GCF_017351395.1 Pseudomonas sp. FW305-28 | reverse complement strand
AACTGATGGTCGGCGAAGCGGCCGGGCTGATCACGGACTACCCCAAGGTCAGCGCAGACATTGCCTTCCTGCAAATCGACAAGCTGTCCTGGCACAACCCGGACCCATTCGGCTGCTCGCTGAGGGAGATTGATCTTGAAGTCTGCAGCGGCGAAATCGTCGGCATCGCCGGGGTGGCGGGCAACGGCCAGGACGAATGGCTGGCGTTGCTCAGCGGAGAAACGCAGCTGCCCCGCCAGCAAGGCGAAACGATCCGATTCGCCGGGCAACCCGTCGCGCACCTGCGCCCCGATGCCCGTCGTCGACTCGGCCTGGCATTTGTCCCCGCCGAACGCCTGGGCCACGGCGCTGTGCCGCAATTGAGCCTGGCAGATAACGCCTTGCTCAGCGCTTTCCAACAGGGCCTGGTCAGTCATGGGCTGATTCGACGCCGCCAGGTCGAACACCTGGCCGAGGAAATCATCCGTCGCTTTGGCGTAAAGACACCTGACACCCGAACCCCGGCACGCAGCCTTTCGGGAGGCAACTTACAGAAATTCATTCTTGGCCGGGAAATCCTCCAACAGCCAAAACTGCTGGTGGCCGCGCACCCGACCTGGGGCGTGGACGTCGGGGCCGCGGCGACCATCCATCGCGCCCTGATCGCCCTGCGCGATGCGGGCGCGGCCATTCTGGTGATCTCCGAAGACCTCGACGAACTGTTCCAGATCAGCGACCGCCTCGGCGCCTTGTGCGGCGGGCGCCTGTCAGCCTTGCGCCCCACGGGCGAGACCCGGCTCAGCGACGTCGGCGGCTGGATGGCCGGCCAGTTCGACGCCCCTCAATCCCCTGCCCCCGCGCCGGTATAACGGAGTTCCACATGCTGCTTTCTCTCGAACCCCGCGGCCAGCAATCGCGCCTGATGCTCTGGTGCTCGCCGCTACTGGCCGCCGTGTTGACCCTGGGCTGCGGCTCGCTGCTGTTCATCACCCTGGGGCATGACCCGTTGCAAACGCTGTACACCCTGTTGATCGCCCCGATCAGCGACCTGTACGGCGTGTCCGAGTGGCTGGTCAAGACCTTGCCGATCCTGCTCTGCGCCCTCGGTCTGGCAGTGGCCTATCAGGCGCGGATCTGGAACATCGGCGCCGAAGGCCAACTGCTGCTGGGCGCCCTGGCCGGCAGTGCCTTGGCGGTGAACATCATCGGCGTGCAAAGCCGCTGGGCATTGGTGCTGATCCTGCTGACCGGCACCCTGGCAGGGGCGGCTTGGGCCGGACTCACGGCGTGGCTGCGCACGCGTTTCAATGCCAACGAAATCCTGACCAGCATCATGCTCAATTACATCGCCCTGAACCTGCTGCTGTTTTGCGTTCACGGGCCGTTGAAAGACCCGGCGGGTTTCAACTTCCCGGAGTCGGCGATGTTCGGCGAGGCCAGTCGCCTGCCATTGCTGCTGGAGGATGGCCGGGTCCATGCAGGGCTGTACTTCGCCCTGCTGGCCTTGGTGGCGGTGTGGGTCTTGCTGCAGAAAAGCTTCGTCGGTTTTCAGATCAAGGTGCTGGGCCTCGACGCCCGCGCCGCCGGTTTCGCCGGCTTTCGCCAGAAGCCGCTGGTGTGGCTGGCGCTGTTGATCAGCGGTGCGCTGGCCGGGCTGGCCGGCGTCTGCGAAGTGACCGGGCCGATCGGCCAACTGGTGCCGCAGGTGTCGCCGGGCTACGGCTATGCGGCGATTACCGTGGCATTCCTGGGACGGCTCAATCCCATCGGCATTCTGTTTGCCAGCCTGTTGATGGCGTTGCTGTACATCGGCGGTGAGAGCGCGCAGATGTCGTTGAACCTGCCCCAGGCGATCACCCAGTTGTTCCAGGGGATGATGCTGTTTTTCCTGTTGGCCTGCGACGTGCTGATCCTCTACCGGCCACGCCTGAACCTGCGCTGGACCCGGCGCGCCCGAACCACTGCGGTACAGGCAGGAGCCCTGTGATGGATATCGACCTGTTGAGCAATATTTTCTACGCCATGGTCCGCTGCGGCACACCCCTGCTGCTGGTGGCCCTGGGTGAATTGGTCTGCGAAAAAAGCGGCGTCCTCAACCTGGGCCAGGAAGGCATGATGCTGTTCGGCGCGGTGATCGGTTTTATCGTCGCGTTCAACAGCGGCAACCTCTGGCTCGGCGTGCTGCTGGCGATGGCCGCCGGGATGCTGTTGTCGGCATTGTTCGCGCTGGTGGCACTGGTGTTCAACGCCAATCAGGTGGCCACCGGGCTGGCGCTGACGATTTTCGGGGTGGGCCTGTCGAGTTTTGTCGGCGCGGCCTGGGTCGGCAAACCGCTGGCGGGATTCGAGCCGCTGGCCATTCCCTACCTGAGTGACATCCCCTTGATCGGACGGATGCTGTTTGCCCAGGATCTCCTGGTTTACCTGTCCTTCGCACTGTTTGCGCTGGTGGCGTGGGTGCTGATGAAAAGCCGCACCGGATTGATCATCCAGGCCGTCGGCGAAAACCCCGACGCCGCCAGCGCCATGGGCCTGCCGGTGTTGCGGGTGCGGACCCTGGCGGTATTGTTTGGCGGCGCCATGGCCGGGTTGGCCGGCGCCTATCTGTCGTTGGCCTACACGCCGATGTGGGCCGAGAACATGAGCGCCGGCCGTGGCTGGATCGCCCTGGCCCTGGTGGTATTCGCCAGTTGGCGAGTGTGGCGCCTGCTGTTGGGTGCCTACCTGTTCGGCCTCGCCAGCATCCTCCACCTGGTGGCCCAGGGCTTGGGGCTGGCGATTCCATCGAGTCTGCTGGCGATGCTGCCCTACGCCGCGACCATCGTAGTGCTGGTGCTGCTGTCCCGGGATGCCGTGCGCACCCGGCTGTATGCGCCGGTGTCACTGGGGCAGCCTTGGCAGGCGGGGCATTGAGATAGACCGCGGCGCACCTATCGCGAGCAAGCTCGCTCCCACACTAGCCCAGGTGAACACTGAGCTCAGGTTTGACTCAGGCCCCCTGTGGGAGCGAGCTTGCTCGCGATGAGGCCCGAACAGGCAACACCTGAACCACGCCCCACACCACCTCCAGAAACAGGAAAACCCACAACACCGCACTGGCCCCATGAAGCAGCGCATACAACTGCCAGGCCGCAAACAGAAACCGCCCCACCGCGTCATACCGTCCGTACAGCGGTTGCGGATCACGAATCCGCAGCACCGCCCACACGCAGACAATCGAGCCCAGCAAATTCACCATCAGCATATGTGCCGGCGCAAACGGCGGCAGTTCTCCAGGCAGGTCAAATAGCTGAGTCAGGCTCATCAACACACCATGCAACGCCGCAAAGCTCCAAGGCGTGGCCAGCACAGCCGACACGATAAGGTCGTACCAGGCGCTGCCGCGCACCACCTGGCGATATTGCATCGAACTCCACATACACATTGCTCCAGATAATTGGGGAGCGAAAAGGCTAAAGCCTGGGGTATGCTCCAAGGTCAAGCCCTCCGGAGTTGTTCATGCGTATCGGTGAATTAGCCCAAGCCTGCGCCGTCAGTCGAGACACGTTGCGCTTCTACGAACAGCGGGGCCTGATCGCGGCAACGCGCAGTGCCAATGGCTATCGCGACTACCCCGCCGACGTGGTCCAACTGGTGCTCTATATCAAGACCGCCCAGCGCCTGGGCTTTACCCTGGGCGAGATCGGCGCCAGCGTCGCCGCCCTGTGGAACGCCCCCGACCCCGACTGCGCGGTAACGCAATTGCTGCAAGACAAACTGAACCTGATCGAAACCCGCATGACCGAACTCGACGCGTTACGCCACGAGCTGAAACAACGGCTCGGGCAACGTTGTCCATTAAACCCGTGACCTTTTTCTTTCAAGGATGCCCCTCATGACTTCGGCAAGAAACGCATTGATCATCGGCGCCTCCCGGGGCCTGGGCCTCGGTCTGGTGAAGACGCTGCTCAGCGATGGCTGGAACGTGACCGCCACCGTGCGCAACCCGCAGAACGCAGAAGCTTTGAAGGCGCTGGGCCCGGTGCGCATTGAAAAACTCGACATGGACGACCAGCAAGCCGTCATCGCACTGAGCCAGCAGCTCAAGGGCGAGACCTTCGACCTGCTGTTCGTCAACGCCGGCGTCAAAGGCCCGGACAACCAGAACCCAGGCGGCGCGACGCTGGCGGAAGTCGGCCAGTTGTTCTTCACCAACGCCGTGGCGCCGATCAACCTGGCCCAGCGCTTCGTCGGCCAGATCCGCGACGGCAGCGGCGTGCTGGCGTTCATGAGTTCGGTGCTGGGCAGCGTGACCATGCCCGACGCGCCGGAACTGGCGCTGTACAAGGCCAGCAAGGCGGCGCTCAATTCCATGACCAACAGCTTCGTCAGCCAACTGGGCGAGCAGGCATTGACCGTGCTGTCGCTGCACCCGGGTTGGGTCAAGACGGACATGGGCGGTGAAGGCGCGGACATCGATGTCGAGACCAGTACCCGCGGGCTGATCGACCAGGTCAATGCCTTCGCCGGCAAGGGTGGGCATCACTTCGTCAACTACAAGGGCGAAACGATTCCCTGGTAACCCATCTTTCCTCTGTGGGAGCGAGCTTGCTCGCGATAACGGCCTCACATCCAACATGGATGTCGACTGATCTACCGCTATCGCGAGCAAGCTCGCTCCCACAGGGTTCTCGACCTGACACTGGATCTGCGCCCGGCAACCTGAGTAAACTCCGCACCTCGCCCTATCCAACGGGCGACCCTGGATCAGCAGACAGGGCATCACTGAGCTGGCTAACCTGAACCCACTTTCAGAGGAGCCGGCCACCATGCCTGCGACCCGTACCTGGTTAAAAAATCCCCTCGCCATTTTCACCGCCAACGACCTCGATGCCCGTGGCGGTCTCGTCCTGCAGGACGGTGTGATCGTCGAACTGCTGAGCGCCGGCCAACAACCCGCCCAGCCCTGCGACCACATCTTCGACGCGCGCGAGCATGTGATCCTGCCGGGGTTGATCAACACCCATCATCACTTCTACCAGACCCTGACCCGCGCCTGGGCGCCAGTGGTGAACCAGCCGTTGTTCCCGTGGCTGAAGACCCTCTATCCGGTGTGGGCGCGGCTGACCCCGGAAAAACTCGCCCTGGCGAGCAAAGTGGCCTTGGCCGAATTGCTGCTGTCGGGCTGCACCACGGCGGCCGACCATCATTACCTGTTTCCCCAAGGCCTGGAACAGGCCATCGACGTGCAAGTGCAAAGTGTCCGTGAGCTGGGCATGCGCGCGATGCTGACCCGCGGTTCCATGAGCCTGGGCGAGGCCGACGGAGGCTTGCCGCCGCAGCAGACCGTGCAGCAGGGCGAGGTGATTCTCGCCGACAGCCAGCGCTTGATCGCCGAGTACCACGAGCGCGGCGACGGCGCTCGGATCCAGATTGCCCTGGCGCCCTGCTCGCCGTTTTCGGTCACGCCCGAGATCATGCAAGCCAGCGCCGAGCTGGCGGAGCGACTCGATGTACGCCTGCACACGCACCTGGCCGAGACCCTCGATGAAGAGGCCTTCTGCCTGCAACGCTTCGGCCTGCGCACCGTGGATTACCTGGACAGCGTCGGCTGGCTCGGCCCCCGTACCTGGCTGGCCCACGGCATTCATTTCAACCCGGATGAAATCGCTCGCCTCGGCGCCGCCGGCACCGGCATTTGCCATTGCCCCAGTTCCAACATGCGCCTGGCCTCTGGCATCTGCCCGACCCTGGAGCTCACCGCCGCTGGCGCCCCCATAGGCCTGGGGGTAGACGGTTCGGCGTCCAACGATGCCTCGAACATGATCCTCGAAACCCGCCAGGCGCTGTACATCCAGCGCCTGCGCTATGGCGCTCAAGCGATCACGCCGGAACGCGTACTGGGCTGGGCGACCCGCGGCTCGGCGCAACTGCTCGGGCGCAGCGATATCGGCGAACTGGCCGTGGGCAAGCAGGCCGACCTGGCGCTGTTCAAGCTCGATGAACTGCGTTTCTCCGGCAGCCACGACCCGATCTCGGCCCTGCTGCTGTGCGGTGCGGACCGGGCGGATCGGGTGATGATCGGTGGGCAATGGCGAGTGATCGACGGGCAGGTCGAGGGACTGGACTTGAAGGGGCTGATTGCCGATCACAGCCAGGCGGCGCGGGAATTGATCGCCGGCGCCTGATCCAACCCAAATCCCCTGTGGGAGCGAGCTTGCTCGCGATAGCGCCAGA
The DNA here is from genome assembly GCF_017351395.1 of Pseudomonas sp. FW305-28. Classification (NCBI taxonomy): domain Bacteria; kingdom Pseudomonadati; phylum Pseudomonadota; class Gammaproteobacteria; order Pseudomonadales; family Pseudomonadaceae; genus Pseudomonas; species Pseudomonas sp. FW305-28. Next base: position 4,765 of record NZ_JACNDD010000192.1, on the reverse strand, counting down.
TCAGTCAACATTGATGTTGAATGGCTGGCCGCCATCGCGAGCAAGCTCGCTCCCACAATGGATGCTGTATTGGGCCTAGAGGCCCAGCAGGGACAACATGATAAACGTCGCGAACAACACAAAGTGGGTCATGCCTTCGATGGCATTGGTTTCACCATCATTGAGGTTGATCGCGCTAACGATCAGGGTGATGAAGATCATCACCGTCTGCACCGGGGTCATGGCCATCTGGAAGGGCTGGCCGGTGTAGAGGGCCATGGCCTCCATCACCGGTACGGTGAGGATCACGGTGGACAGCGACGCTCCCAACGCAATGTTCACCACCGACTGCATGCGGTTCGCCAGGGCGGCGCGCAGGGCGGTGAGGATTTCCGGTGCGGCGGAGATCGCGGCCACCAGGATCGCCGTGACCACCGGCGGTGCGCCCGAGCCTTCCAGGCCCAGGTCGAGGGCCTTGGACATGACTTCGGCGAGGGCGCCGATCACCACCACGCCAAACACCAGTGCGCCGATGGAAAGCGTCAGGCTGATGGGTTCCGGCTCGTTTTCCACCGGCTCTTTCTTGCGGCGTTTTTCCGGGTAGCTATAGCTGAAGAAATAACTGTGGGGCCCGACCTGCATGCGCAGGAACAGGGTGTACAGCACGATCATCGCGCCGATGGTGAAGGCCGAATACATTTTCCAGTTCTGCTGGGGAATGAACTCCGGCACCACCATCGACACGCCCATGGCCGTAAGAATCATCACGCTGTAGGTACGCGCCGAATCGTCGTTGTAGGCCTGCTCGCCATGCTTGATCCCGCCCATCAGCGCCGCCAGCCCGAGGATGCCGTTGATGTCGAGCATCACCGCCGAGTAGATCGTGTCCCGCACCAGGGTCGACGACGCTTCGTTGCTCATCATGATCGCCAGGATCACCACTTCCACCAGCACCGCCGACAGGGTCAGGATCATCGTGCCGTAGGGATCACCGACCTTTTCCGCCAACAGCTCGGCGTGATGAGCCACGCGCATGGAGGCGGCGACAATGAAGCCGATCAGCACCAGGCCGCCGATCAACGCCACCCCTTGCCCGTTGCCCAGCAACCAGTGCTCTAGCGGATAGGCCATACAGGCGGCGACCAGCGCCAGCAACAGCAGTTTTTCTTGCTTGATCAGCGTGAGCATCGCGGGCCTGTCACTGTGAGCGGGGTCATGAGTTACTGACTGTAGGGGGCGGCGAACGTTTCGTTCGGTGTGATGCACCAGAGGGTGGCGTTTGCAGGCAGGGCGCACCTTTATTGTTCTCAAGGGCCTCATCGCGGGCAAGCCTTGCTCCCACAAGTGCGCCCGCGATACCTGTAGGAGCAAGCCTTGCTCCCACAAGTGCGCCGCGATACCTGTGGGAGCAAGGCTTGCCCGCGATGGCGGCATCAAGACGTCGAACATTTGTTGTCTTGTTGGTCAGCATTTTGCATTGATGCTGCACAGCCAACCTCACAACAAAATGGAGTTCGAGTTCATGCACAAACGCCCCTTGAAGCAGTTGCTTTGCGCCGTCGTCGCAGCCGTCGGCCTGGGCGCCGGCCTGAATGCCAGTGCCGCCGACCCGCTGAAGGTCGGCTTCGTCTACATCGGCCCGATCGGCGACCACGGCTGGACCTATCAGCATGAACAAGGGCGCAAGGAGCTGGCGGCGAAATTCGGTGAGCGGATCACCACCAACTACGTGGAAAACGTGCCGGAGGGGGCCGACGCCGAGCGGGTGATCCGCAACATGGCCAAGGACCAATACGACCTGATCTTCACCACCTCCTTCGGCTACATGAACCCGACGCTGAAAGTCGCCAAGCAGTTCCCCAAGGTGATCTTCGAACACGCCACCGGCTACAAGCAGGACAAGAACTTGGGCACGTACCTGGCCCGCACCTACGAAGGCCGCTACGTCGGCGGTTTCCTCGCGGCCAAGATGACCAAGACCAAGAAGATCGGCTACGTCGCCTCCTTCCCGATCCCGGAAGTCATCCGCGACATCAACGCCATCCAACTGGCCCTGAACAAATACAACCCCGGTACCGAGATCAAGGTGGTGTGGGTCAACTCCTGGTTCGACCCGGGCAAGGAAGCCGACGCCGCCAACGCGCTGATCGACCAGGGCGTGGACGTGGTCTTCCAGCACACCGACAGCCCGGCGCCGATCCAGGCCGCCGAACGACGCGGCGTCTATGCGGTGGGCTACGCTTCGGACATGGCTCACTTCGGGCCCAAGGCGGTGCTGACGTCCATCGTCAACGACTGGGGTCCGCATTACATCCAGGCGACCCAGAGCGTGCTCGACCACAACTGGAAATCCCAGGATTACTGGGGCGGCCTGAAGGAGGGCACGGTGAAGCTGCCAATCAGCGACCTGGTGCCGGCAGCGGTCAAGGGCGAAGCCGAGCAGATCATCGCCGACATCGAGAGCGGCGCCTTCCACCCGTTCACCGGCCCGATCAAGGACCAGGCCGGCGTCGAGAAAATCCCCGCGGGCGCGAGCGCCAGCAACGCGGAACTGGCGTCGATGAATTACTACGTCGAAGGCATGAAGGCCGAGATTCCCAAATAGCTCCCAAACCCACCTCAATACCTTTTGTGGGAGCGAGCTTGCTCGCGATTACGGACCGACATTCAATATCTGTATTGGCTGGCCCACCGCGATCGCGAGCAAGCTCGCTCCCACATGGGGCTCCTATTTCAAGTCAGGACAGCCGCATGAACAGCCTGCCCATCATCGACATCAGCCCGCTCTACGGCGATGAACCCGACGCCTGGCAAGCCGTCGCCGGGCAAATCGACCGCGCCTGCCGCCAGTGGGGCTTTTTCTACATCAAGGGCCACCCCATCAGCCCGGCGCGCATCGCCGAGGTGCTGGGCAATGCTCAACGCTTCTTCGCCCTGCCCGTCGAAGAAAAGCTCAAGATCGACATCACCCAGACCCGTCACCATCGCGGCTACGGCGCCGTCGCCACGGAACAACTGGACCCGACCAAGCCCAGCGACCTGAAGGAAACCTTCGACATGGGCCTGCATTTGCCGGCCGATCACCCCGAGGTGCTGGCGGAAAAACCCCTGCGCGGCCCCAACCGACACCCCGACCTGAACGGTTGGGCACCCCTGATGGAGCAGCATTACCGTGACATGCAGGCGCTTGCGCAAACCCTGCTGCGGGCCATGACCCTGGCCCTGGGCATCGAACGGGACTTTTTCGACACGCGCTTCAACGAGCCGGTGAGCGTGCTGCGCCTGATCCATTACCCACCCCGCGATACCGCCAGTTGCGCCGAACAGCAAGGTGCCGGCGCTCATACCGATTACGGTTGCATCACCCTGCTCTACCAGGACGCCGCCGGCGGCCTGCAAGTGCGCAACGTCAACGGCCAGTGGATCGACGCACCGCCCATCGACGGTACCTTCGTGGTCAACCTCGGCGACATGATGGCGCGCTGGAGCAACGACCGTTACCTGTCCACGCCGCATCGGGTGATCAGCCCGCTGGGAGTGGACCGTTATTCGATGCCATTCTTTGCCGAGCCGCACCCCGACACGCTGATCCAATGCCTGCCCGGTTGCCAGGATGACGCCCACCCGCCAAAGTACCCGACCACCACCTGCGCCGAATTCCTGCTCTCGCGCTTCGCCGACACCTATGCTTACCGACGGGAGGCCCACGCCGAGTAGTGGATCAGCCGGTCAGGTTTTACCCGACAGGGCGGCCAGCCCCCTGTAGAATGCCCGCCATCGCTTCGCTGATGAGAAAAGACCATGTACGACTGGCTGAACGCCCTGCCCAAGGCTGAACTGCACCTGCACCTGGAAGGCTCCCTGGAACCCGAGCTGCTGTTCGCCCTGGCCGAACGCAACAAGATCGCTCTGCCATGGAACGACGTCGACACCCTGCGCAAGGCCTATGCCTTCAACAACCTCCAGGAATTCCTCGACCTGTATTACCAAGGTGCCGATGTGCTGCGCACCTCCCAGGATTTCTACGACCTGACCTGGGCCTACCTGTTGCGCTGCAAGGCGCAGAACGTGATCCACACCGAACCGTTCTTCGACCCGCAAACCCACACAGACCGTGGCATCCCGTTCGAAGTGGTGCTCAACGGCATCGCCGCCGCCCTCAAGGACGGTGAGCAGCAACTGGGCATCACCAGCGGCCTGATCCTGAGTTTCCTGCGTCACCTGAGTGAAGAACAAGCCGAGAAAACCCTCGACCAGGCGCTGCCGTTCCGCGAGGCTTTCGTGGCCGTCGGCCTGGACAGTTCGGAAATGGGCCATCCACCGAGCAAGTTCCAGCGAGTCTTCGACCGCGCGCGCAACGAAGGCTTCCTGACCGTCGCCCACGCCGGCGAAGAGGGCCCGCCCGAGTACATCTGGGAAGCCCTGGACCTGCTGAAGATCGAGCGCATCGACCATGGCGTGCGGGCCATCGAAGATGAGCGACTGATGCAGCGGATCATCGACGAACAGATTCCATTGACCGTATGCCCAATGTCCAACACCAAGCTGTGCGTGTTCGACGACATGTCGCAGCACAACATCCTCGACATGCTCGAGCGCGGTGTGAAGGTGACGGTGAACTCCGATGACCCGGCCTACTTCGGCGGCTACGTCACCGAAAACTTCCATGCCCTGCACACCCACCTGGGCATGACCCAGGACCAGGCCAAGCGCCTGGCACAGAACAGCCTGGATGCGCGGCTAGTAAAACCTTAGGCCAGACAATCAACCCTGTGGGAGCGAGCTT